>JAYTAT010000870.1:0-7103 GCA_043737315.1 Archangium sp. | reverse complement strand
GGCAGCTGGTGCAGTCGAGCGGCGTGGTCGAGGTCCACGTGGGTGAGCGGGCGCCGTGACAGGCGGTGGCGCAGGTCGAGTTCGTCTGTGACCAGGCGACCGCGGCGTTCACCTCGGCGCGGCCTCCGTTGGGGTGATTGGGCGTTGCGGGCGTGGCGGGTACTTCGTGGCAGGTGGCGCAGGGCACCGGGCGCGTCTGTGCGCCACCAATGAGGTGGCGTTGGTGCGCGCCCTGGTCGTCTGCATGGCAGCTGTCGCAGGCCGCGACGGTGGATTGAATGACGCCGTCGACGTGGAGCTCGGGCCGGGCGATGCCGCCATCGGGGGAGAGCACCTGGTCGTGGCACACCACGCAGTTTCCGGCCTGCGGGTGCGGCGAGGGTGGAGGAAGCCCGTGGCAGGTGCCGCACGCGTCGCGCGAGGTGCGCGGGCGGGTCCAGACTCCGGAGGTGCCGCCGTGGCAGGCGGTGGTGCAGCGGCGCGCGCCGAAGTCGTAGGTGGCCCCGGGGCCTGCGAGGGCTCCGAAAAAGAAGGTCGTGCGGCCCGTGTTGTGGCCTTCGTCGGCAGCGGTGACGGGCACGCGATGGCATTCGGCGCAGGCGACCGGGCCGTGGGTGGGGCCGGCGGTGAGATGAAGTTCATGCGCGCCGACGCCGGGGAACTCGGTGCCGGTGTTGCCGAAGATGTCGAACGGGGGCGCGGCGCGGTTGGTGGTGCGGGTTTCGTCACCGTGACAGCGCGTGCAGGCGCGGTCGGCGTCGACAGGCGACTCTCGCGGCACGAAGCAGCCGGAAAAGAGCACGAGAAACAAAAGGCTGGCTCGCCCCGCCCGCGAGGCGAGGGGGTTCAGAGGTGACATACCGCACATTGGGGCGCCCCCACTGGGTCCGTACTTTTCCACCCGACCGGATGCGGCGAACCACCCAGGGCGCCGACCTTGTGACACCGCACACAATTCGTCGAAGGCCCCTGCTCATGACACGACGCACACGCCCCGATGTCTCGCCGCGCGGCGCGCCCATGCCCATTCCCCGCGGCGGCCAGGCCACTGGCCCAACCAAACGGGTGCGGGCTCTGCCCACCGCTGACCGCGCCTGAGACCCCGCGCGTGATGTGACACGCATCACATTCCGTCTTCGCGTGACACGTCGCGCACTGCCCCGGCTGCGAGCGCGCTTCCATCGGATGCCGCGACAAGAAGTCGAACCGATGCACGAACGCGCGCTCGAGCTGATCAGGATTTCTCTGCGCAGCCCCCAGCGGCCGCGTGGCGTCGTGGCACGAATCGCAGCTGGTCTGCGCATGACACGTCTCGCACTTCTCGGGGGCCGACCGCGCCATCGGCCCATGCCGGCGCATCCACCCCGTGTCGTGCGCGAGGAAGGACCGAGGCTCGAGGCCACGCAGATCGCCCGGCGCATGACACCCGGTGCACTGATTGGCCTCGAACTGCTCGCGGTGATGATGGCAATTGAGGCAGGTCTCCATCGGGGGAAAGAGCGGCGCCCCACCCTCCACGCCCACCGCACCGCCGTGACACTTCACGCACTGCCCCTTGATCTCACCCATCTTCAAGTGCGGCTCGTGCGCGAAGACGATCTTCTTCCCCGCGGGAATGCTCGCGAGCGCTGGCCGCACCGCGTGCTGGAAGATCTGCTTCTCGTTCTCATGGCACCCCGCGCAGCGTTGGGCCGTGGGCGAAGACCAGCTCCCGTGACCACCTTGCGCCGACTGATGACAGCTCGAACACGACAAACACTCCGGCTGCCCGGGCGCACCACACGCAAGGGCGGCCAGGTGCACGCGATGGGGAAAGTGCGTGAGCAACCCGCGCGCGCAAGCGCCCCCGAGCAACGTGACACCCACCGCGATGAGCACCAGCTTGCGATTCATGGCGCACCCGCCGCGCTCTGGGGGTCCAGCTCCACCACCAGCCGCGCAAGACCTTGCGCCTCGAATGCAGCGAACGGCGTGCGCATCACCGTGCTCGAGATCATCATCCGTAACCACGGCCTTGCGGCCCATTCCACGCTTGCCACTGCCGTCATCGACGAATTCACCCCTCGCACCGGCGTATCGTAGAGAAAGACGGCGCCGTCGAAGGAAGTGGTGATGGTCTGGCTGGCCCGGTACCGCGCGCCCGCGCGCAGCTGCACGTAGCCCGAAGGCGGCACCAGCACGCGCGCCACTTCAGCGAGCACCAACAACCTGCGCTCGAGCCCGGGCCACCAGCGCACCTGCACCTGCGCGCGCCCGCCGGGTTGATCGCCCTCGAACACCTGCGCCGCGCCGCGGCCGGTCACCTGCAACGAGTCGAACACCCGCACGGTCGCCTCAGCGCCCAGCTCGTGCCACGACGCACCACCGAACGCCGCGAGCACCGAGGTGTGCGGTAACAACAACGAGGGCCGCTGAAACGAGTAGTCGATCGCCAGCGGCACGCGGACGATCTTCGTCACGTCGACCCACACCGCTGCTTCCGAGACATCGAGCGCCTGGAGATCGAACGTCATGCGCGCGCCTGCACCCAACCAGACCAGCGGCTGCGTGATGAGATCAGCCGCCACCACGCGCGACGCCACGCCACCGAGATCGTGCTGTTGATGAAACGAGAACCCCAGCCGGCTTTCCCGCGGCAGCCGGAACGCCACCCGTCCACCCGCGGTCACCTGCCCTGCCCTGTTCTGCGCCTCGAGCAGCAAGGGGTCGCGCAGCCCATCACCCACGAAGCCCAGCAGGCTCGCGCCGCGGGGCTGATTCCAACGGGGCAACGCCACCCAGCCGCCGTACACGTCGACGTCGAGCACGCCGACACTCACGCCGAGCGTGGCACCATCGAAGCGCACGTAACGCCGCGAACCGGGCAAGGTGAGCTGCCGCCCCAGGCGCACGCGGAGCGCACCGCGCCGGTACTGCGCCCACGCCGCGGTGACATCGCCATCGCCCTGAATTCCATCGAGAGGCCCTGCTCGACCCCACACCGACACCTCGCCGCTCACGCTGTCAGGAGCGCCGGGCAGATTCACCGCGCCGAAGCGCACGAAGCCTGAAAGCGACACGGGAAATGCGGGCTCGATGCGGGTCACGGATCCCGGGGACCCCGGAAGCAGCGCTTGCTGAAAATACTGCGCGTACAGGGCCACCCGCGCGTCGGCCCACACCACGTCGTCGGCCCGCGCCACGCTCGAAACGAGCGCAAGCACCGCACAACGTACTGCCGAACCGAACTTCACGTGACCGGCCCCAAGCAACATTGGGGCGAGGTTACGCTCCCCGCGCGAATCGTTTGCACACGTGCACGTTTTGCACGCCTCGGAGATGGGACGTCAGAATTGCGTGCGTCACCTTGCCTCCCCTCCTTGCGCGAGCTGGCCCTTTGGGTGCACTACGGCGCACGTCATCATCGCGATCGGGGAGGTCGTCGTGTCTTTTCAGTCAGTGTGGGTTGCCGGGATCGTAGTGGTGCTCTTCGGATGTCAGGGACCCGCAGGGCCCAGCGGCCCTCAGGGCGCGCCCGGTGAAACCGGTGGCGTCGGCAACAGCGGCCAGAACGGAGCCGACGGCGCGCCGGGGCAAGACGGCCAGAATGGCGACGGAGGCCCTGCAGGCCCGCGAGGCGACGCAGGGCCCGGTGGCCGCGATCTGAGGTACGTCGGCCCGGGCCTCACGGTGAACATCCTCGACGCGGGCATCAACGACGCGGGCGTGGCGACGGTCGACGTGAAGCTCACCGACACCACCGGCCGCGCGCTCGATCGCACCGGCACTTTCACCGAAGGCGCCGTCAGCGTGTCGTTCGTGCTCGCGTACCTCGACGAACGCGTCGATGGGTTGCCGCTGCAGTACGTCAGCTACACCCGGCGCAACGTCACCTTCGACGGCGGCACCTTCGTGCAGAACGCGGCCGACACCAACGGCGTGTGGACCGAGCTGGATCCGGTCGGCAGCGGCAACTACCGCTACCGCTTCGGCACCGTCGCCAACGCGAGCGACGTCGGCAATCGGACGCACACCGTCGGGCTCTACGCGACCCGCACGTACGCGGCCCTGCGTTACGTCGACAACAAGCTGTTCGACTTCCGCCCTGACGGCCAGCCGGTCACCGCGCATCGCGACATCACCACCACCGCGAGTTGCAACACCTGCCACACCCGCATCGAGGCACACGGTGGCGCGCGCCGCGAAGTCGGCCTGTGCATCATGTGCCACACCAACACCAACGACATCGATCCCGACACCGGCAACACCTTCGACTTCAAGGTGATGGTGCACAACATTCACCGCGGCGCTGGGCTGCCTTCAGTGGTGGGCGGCAAGCCCTACCAGTTCATCGGCTTTGCCAACGCGCTGCACGACTACAGCGCCGTGAAGTTCCCCACGTCGATCACCGACTGCGAGACCTGCCACACCGGCACCGACGGCGCGCGCTGGAAGACCAACCCCAGCCAGGAAGGCTGCACCGGCTGTCACGACACCACCTGGTTCGCCGCCACGCCCCCGCCCGCCGGCTTCACCGTCCACAGCGGGGGTCCACGCACCGACGCGCAGTGCATCGTGTGCCACGCGGCCAACTCCATCGAGCCCATCGAGCAGCGCCACCCGCTGCCTGAGCGCGATCCCAACAAGCTCACCGTCACCAGCACCATTCTTTCGGCGCCTCGCGTCGTGCCGGGCGCCCGGCCCCAGGTCACCTTCTCGGTGCAGGTCAACGGCGCGCCCCGCGACGTGCTCGCGCAGCGCATCAGCCGGCTGCGTTTCGTCATCGCCGGCCCGAACACCGACGTGGCGCGCTTCTGGAGCGAGCCCGCCGAGCTCGCCCCTGATTGCAGCACGCTCACCGATGGCGGCATGTGTTTGAGCGCGGTCGACGCGGGCGTGTTCACCTGGCGCGGCCGGACCCCCCTGCTGCCCACCGACACCGGCAGCTTCACCGTCGGCATGGAGGTCTGCGCCACCTCTGACGCCGGCGTGCGTTGGTGCGCGCTCAACTCCGTGGCGCCCTTCGCGGTCACCGACGCGACCGCCGTGGCGCGCCGCACAAACGTGACCCTCGCCCAGTGCAACTCGTGTCACGTGCAGCTCGCCGCTCACGGTGGCTCGCGCAACAACACCGAACACTGCGTGACCTGCCACAACGGCAACCTGGTGCTCAGCACCCCCGTGCCCACCGATGGTGGCGTGGTGACGGCCACCGCGGCCAACTTCAAAGACCTCATTCACGAAGTGCACGCAGCGGCGCTGTATCCCAGCCCCCTCAACAACTGCGCGAAGTGCCACACGGCGACGGGCTGGGCGCTGCCGTTGCCCGCCGGCGTGCTCCCTTCACGCAGTGAGCTGCGCAGCTGCGGCCTGCAGGCTGATGGTGGCAGCGGGTCACCGGCCGACGGCGGTGCGGCCTGCGTGACCGCGGCGGTGCTGGCCAGCTCGGTGTACCAGGCGCCCACCAGCGCGGCGTGCACCAGCTGCCACAACAGCCTCTCGGCCCAGGCCCACGCGTCGCTGAACACCACCTCGTCGGGCGTCGAAGCCTGCGCGGTATGTCACCAGGCCGGCCGCAGCTCGGGCATCAACACCGTTCACGCGCTGCGCCCCTGACGCATGGGGAGCGCCGCCACACCGATGGGGGCGGCCGCGATTCTCACGGCGTTGGCCGCCGCCTCACTGCTGATTCACCACCTGGTGGCCCGGCCGAAACTTGCCGGTACCACCCGGCTCAAGCTGCTGCTGGGGCTGGCGGTGCTCCCCTTCATCGCAGCGGTGTCCACCACCGCCTCGGGCATGCAGCGCACCACCGAACGCGAGTTCTGCGGCTCGTGCCACGTGATGGAGACGCACCTGACGGACCTGGTGGATCCCAACAGCCTTTCGCTGGCCGCAAGACACAGCCGCAACCCGATGATGGGGCCGCACGCCTGCTATACCTGCCACGCCGACTACGGAATGCTCGGCTACCCGATGACGAAGCTCAAAGGCATGAGCCACGTCTCTAATTACTACCTGGGCGGCTATCGGAGCTGGGACCTCCCGAAGTTCCACGCCGAGGTGCGCGTCGCGAAACCCTTCCCCAACGCCAATTGCAAACAGTGTCACTCGGGCACGCTCGCCTCGTTCAGCAACGTGCGGGAACACCTGAGCGTGCAGGAAGAACTCGAGAGCAATCGCGTCTCGTGCGCGTCCGCGGGGTGTCATGGCGTCGCACATCGCTTCAGCAAACGCCCCGAGGAGCTCTGAGGTGCGCCGTCTGTTCGCCCGTTGGCCCACCGAGAAGGCGCTTCGTGTCGCGTGTTGGTTGGGCCTGCTCGCGCTGGCCTTGATGATTGCAGGGGTGGTGTTGGGCACGCCGCTGCCCGTGGTCGCCTCGATGTCGCTCGCGCAGGGGCTGGGCGTGCTCGCCTGCTTGTTGTTCGCAGTGTCCATCGCCGCAGATGGAGTCGCCCGGCGCGGCGGCGACAAATGAGTTCGCGCTCGGCGCTGGTGGCAGTGGCGGCGCTCGGGTTGTGGGGCTGCGAGACAAGCTCGCCGGAACAAGACGGAGGCACCCTGACCGTGCCCGGCGGTTATCACCTCGCCCGCATGACGCCGGGCCATCGCGCTCACCTCGCGCTGGAAGGTGAAAAACGCGTGCCCTGCCGCGACTGCCACGCGCTGGCCGATGCCGGCTTCGCCGCGCCGAAGGTCACCATCTGCGCGGGCTGTCACGAAGCGCAGCAGCGTCAGCACCACCCGCTCGATGCGGGCGTCGGCATGAGCTGTCTGAGCTGCCACGTGTTTCTCGCGAAAGAACCCGGCGTGCGTTTCGAGAAGTGGGGCTGCATGGGCTGCCACGCCGAAGCGCAAGGAACCAAGGCGGCCATCACGGTGCACGTGGAGCGCTGTGCCAGCTGTCACCGACCGCACGAAGCGCCCTTCACCGCGGCGGCCGATTGCACCAGCTGCCACGAGGTTTCGCTCGTTCACGCAGCGAAAGGCGGCACCCTGGCGCAGGGCTGCATGAGCTGTCACCCGCCCCACACCAGGGCCACCGTGGCCAGTCAACAGTGCCTGGGCTGTCACGCGAAAGCCGAGATGAAGGTGGCTGCGCGCGTCTCACCGCAGGCGCTCTT
>JAYTAT010000869.1:0-7108 GCA_043737315.1 Archangium sp. | reverse complement strand
CCAGCTCACGCTCCTCGTAGTCGAGGTCCAGGTGCAGCTGCCGTGCGTACTTCTTGAAGTTCGGGTACTGCCGCACCAGATCCTTGAAACGGATCAGCGTGTTCTCGGTCTGTGAGGGCACGATGAAGTTGAAGGGCAGCAGACGCTGCGTGAGGAAGTAGAGCGTGGGAATGATGTCGTCCCGCTCCTTGACGATGATCCGGAAGCGGGTGCGGTCGTAGATGGCCGCGGCCGTCGAGTCTTTCTTGGCGATGAGCTTGGTGATGGTCGACTCGCGCGTCTTGATCGAATCGGAGAAGTCGACGATCGGCAGCTCCTTCGCCTTCGCTTCGTCCATCACCGCGGTGACCCGCTCGCTGACCAGGCGCGCCATCTCGGCTTCGGGCACGGCGATCTTGAAGAGCAGGTCACGCGCCTCGATGTGCTGAATGACGTGCATCGTCTTGAGCACGATGCAGGCGATCTTCCGGTACTTGCGATCGATCTCGCCCGAGGCCAGCAGGAAGAGATCGTGAATCATGTTCGGGTTGGCCACCACGTCGGCCACCCGGTAGCTGAAGGTCATTCGCAGGTACTCGACCGCTTCGGCCAGCACCGTGCGCACCCACTGGTCGTCGTGTTTGCGCGTGGGGTCGATCTGCAACAGCCGCAAGTACCGGTCGACCTCATCCCAGGTCTTGAAGTGCATGCGCCGCCACTCGATCACCGAGCCGCCGCGCAAGATGAGCCGAATGCGCTCGAGCTCTTTGAGGCCCATCTCCTCGACCCGGCGAATGGGCAGATCGGGCAGCAGCGGCGTCTGGGCGGGCACGGTCAAAGCGACGAGGTTTCTCCCACAAAAACGAAAGGCCGACCCCGGGAAAATCCCAGAGCCGGCCTACGTTTCAATTCAGGCTGAACTGCTTACTTCGCGACCGGACGATCGTCGCGGTACTCAGTCACCGTCATCTGGCCGACGGTGTCGAACGTCTTCTGTGCACCCTGGCGCTTGCCGTTGATCCAGGTCTCCTGGCTCTGGACCTTGCCGTCGGCCGCGAAGAGCACGCGCGGGCCATTGAACTCGCCCTTGAAGAAGCCGGTGGTGCCCGTGAGGCGCCCTTCGGCGTCGAAAAACTTCCAGTTGCCCGTTGCAAAGCTTTCCTCCATCTGGCCGACGGCCACGACGTGACCTGCGTTGTCGAACGAAATCATCGGCCCCGTCATGATGCGCATGCCCTCGGCGGTCCCCTTCAGGCAGGCGTAGGCGCCGAAGTCAGTCCTCGGCCCACCGATCTGCTTGGTGCCCGCCGGGCACGCCATCTTGAAACCGGTGCCGATCGCAGGCGCCTTCTCCAATGCGGGGGCCTGCGCCAACGCCAACCCTGCCACGGCAAACTGCATCATCATCATCTTGCGGATCATTGTGTTCTCCTTGAGTCCAAGAGGCGGACAGTGTGATTAACGAAGCGACCTTCCACTTGTTCAGTTCAGCGCTTCAGGTTGATGCAGTAGGCATTGCCGTTGGTGAAGGAGAAACCCGCGTTGATCGAAGTGGTGCCGGCCGCCGCACAGAGCGTGAACTTGTAGGTCGCGTTCTTGCCGCCGTTGCTCACCTGGTAGTTCGACCACGCGTTGGTGGCGTTGCCCACCTGCACACCGCTGATGGCCAGCTTCGTGCCCGTCGAGGTGTAGTAAAACAGAGGCGGTGAGTTCTGGATGGCGTTGTCGATGAAGTTGGTCGTGCCCGCGTACGCGTAGACCGTCGTGGTGAGCGCGACGTCAGTGCCGCCCGGGCAGCCTGCCGCCACGTCGGCGTCGTCGGTCACGTTGAAGATGATGGGACCCGTACCGGTCGCCGGGTTCCACGCCGTGTACATGCCCGAGCTGATCGCGGCCGCGATGTTCGCGCAGGCGGTGTCATTCGTCGCCGTGTCGCAGAGGTTATTCGAGTAGCAGACTTTGGCGTAGCCGCAGACATCCGGCTCCGGGTTCGTCGAGGTGCACGCCGTCATGCCCGTGCCTGCATCGGTGCCCGCGTCGGTGGTGCCGCCGCCGCTGCACTGGCCCGTGCCCGTGTTGCAGGTGCCGTTGTTGGGGCAGTTCGCCGACGAAGTGCACTTCGCGGAGCACTGCCTGGTGGCTGCGCCGCAGATGTTGCCCGCGGTGCTGGCCGCACACAGCGCGTCAGTGCTGCAGGTGCAGAAGCTGGAGGCCGAGTTGTTGATCTTCGCGCAGGTCTTCTCTGCCGAAGGACAGTCGCTCGAACCGGTACACGTGGCGACGCACGTCTTGAGGACAGGGTGACATCCCTTGCCCGTGCCGCAGGTTGCGTCAGTGGTGCAGGCGGTGCCGCCGTCAGGCCCGTCGGTGCCGCCGCAGCTCATGGTGAAGGCGATGGTGGCTGCGGCTGAGAGCCACAGTGCTCGATTGTTTCTGGTCATGCGGTGAACCCCTCGTTGAGTGAGTGAAAACGCCTTTTCAGGCGCCGTGAACCATACCCGTCGATCGACCCATGTCAATCGACTCGGCCGACTCGTACCGCAAGCCGGGTGCCAAAACTCTTCACTGGTATTAGGGGTTTACGGGGCTGGCGCACGCTCGCGCACCATGCCCCGCGACAGCCTCGTCAGCTTAGAACTTGAACGGGAACGTGATCGGATCGCCCTGCTTCTTGTGGCGCGGGAAGGTCATTGCCTTGATGAGGTTACCCACGCAACCAGCGATGGGCGTGCCCTTGAACTCTTCAGATGCGACCGAGACGTTGCTCGTCTTGCCGCTGGACTGAATCGTCCACTTCATCAAGAGCTTGCCCGAGGTTCCGGGGTCCTTGGCGCGCTGCTGCTTCACGCATTCGCCCAGGGCGCCCTTGTTGGCGAGCACCACCTCCATCACGTCGGAAGTCTCGAGCGCTTCCTTCACGTTCGCAGACGAGCCGCCCGGGGCCGGGGGAATGTAGCCCGCGGTCTTCTTCTCGGGCCTGGGCTCCTCTTTGGCTGCTTTCTTGGGCGCGCCAAAGGCGGTGTCGAAATCGTCACCGCCCGACGGCTGCGCTGCGGCCTTCTTCGGCTCAGGCTCAGGCGCCGGCTCCTTCTCCGCCCGGGCAGAGATGTTGTTGTTCTTCGGCCGGGAACCCGTGTTGCTCTTGGGCACCACCGGCGCAGGCGCAGGCGGCGTGACCGCGGCCACCGCGACTGGCGGGGGGGTGGCCGCAGCGGTGGGGTTCGCAGGCGCGACCGTCGGGTTCTCAGCCGTCGGTATTGGCGTGGGCGTGGTGGGCTGCAGCGCAACGGCCACCGGAACCGGAGGCGGAGTCACCTGCACGACGACCGGAGCAGGCGGCGTGACCACCGCGAGCTGCGGCGGCGGGCGCGTGGCCAGCCACACGATGAGCGCGACCAGAATGAGCAGCAGCATCGCACCACCCGCCGCCACCCCGATCATCAGGTTGCGGTTGTTCGGAGGCCGGTACTGCGTCATCGCCGGCGCGCTGTACGTGGCGCCCGGGTTCTGCAGGTATGGGTTGACGGGCGGTTGCGAAAGGCGCGAGGGCTCGCGGTGCTCTGCGGCGCTGGGCAGCACGGTGGCGCCGTTGGTCGCCTTCTCTTCGCGCGGCAGGTCGAGCAGCCCGCCACTGAGCGGCTCGTCGACCACCACCTGCGGCGGCTTCGGAGGCGGCCGGGCCTGCGCTTCCATCTCGTCCTTGAGCAGCGAGCCCAGCGAGTTGGCGGCCGACGGCTTCCAGCTGTTGGTCTCTTCGGGGCCCATGCCACCGGCCGACATCGGCACCTGCATCTGCGACTGAACCGTCTGCACCATGCCACCTGCGCTGAAGGCAGACTGCACGGGCACGTTCATCACCGCGGGGCCGCTCTGGGTGATGGTGGCAGCGGGCGCGACGACGATCGGCTTGGGTGGCTTGGGGGCCAACACCGAGTTGAGCATCTTGACGTCAGAGACCGGAATCCAGTCGTCGTAACCGGCGCGCCAGCACAACGAGTCGGGGCTGATCTCGCCGCGATCCCAGTGCTCCTTGACCTTCTCGAGCGTGAGCGGGCCAGTCTGCTTTTCGTTGATCGCCACGTACCAATCGGTGGTGGGGATCTCTTCGGCCTTCTCGGGCGTCTTTTCCTTGCCGTTCGATTCTTCGGCGAGCTTGCGCACCGTGTCGGCGTCAATCACGCGCGTGCTCTGGCGATCGTCGGGCGAACCTTCGTCGCCCTTGTGCACCGAGTGGTTGCCGGTCTTCAGCACCTGGTCGAACACCGCGCCGATCTCGTCTTCGTCTGCGCCGAAGAAACTGTCTTTGGGGCCCGACGACGCTTCACCCGGCGGCGTGCGAGCCGTGCCCGGGTTCGTCATCTCTTCGCCGGCCGCGGTCTCTTCGTTTGACAGCGTCGCTTCAGCCGCGGCGAGCGGCGTCTGCATCACCTGCGTGGCGAGCGCGTCATCAGGGTCGTTCGACATGGCGATGGGCCCACCGGCCTTGGCGGCGTCAGCGCGCTTCACGAGAATGACGTAGCCGCACTTACGGCAGCGGACCTTGACCCCCTTGGGCCCGACCTTCTCGTCATTGATCATGTACTGCGCGCGGCAGCTCTCACAGACGAAGCGCATGGTGATTCCCTGGGCGAAAAGGTGAAGCGAGAGGGCTCGCGTCAAAATGTGCGGAACTGCGTGTAACCGTTTGAAAAGTTTAGGTTTACGGGGCTGGGCGGTCAAGACAACGGACGCCAAAGGGGCGGCGGTAGTTCCGTCGCCCTCCGACTTCGCCCGAAACCTTCAATGATCAAGACTACTTGCGGATCTGGACCTCGACGTTGATCCCTACCGCAACGCGCAGGGCGTGCAGGTCTTCGCCCAGGGCGAACACCAACAAGTCGCGGATCTTCGACCGCGGCTGAACCCTGAAGTTGGGTCCCGTCTCGGCCATCACCATGCGTTTGACGGGCTCGATCTCACCGGCGACGAACGCACCGGCGCGCGTGGCCGAGAGCTCTGCGCCTTCGAGGAAGTTCCTCAAGTCGTTGGGCGTGGCGATCTTCACGTACTCACGGGTGACACGCGCCAGTGCGTCGCGGGCTTGCGGCGTGAGGTGTTTTTCGAGCAGCTTGCGCTCGGTGTCGATGGCCCTCAGATCCGCCGTGAAGCGGAAACGATCGACCGAGAGGCTGATCGCCGCCTGCATCACCGCTTCCAACCGCTCACCTGACAGCCGCTGCGTGAGCGCGAGCTCGGGGCGCAGCATCGTCATGGTGCGGCCGAGCAGATAGTAGACCTCGCGTTGCCCCGTCTCGCTGAAGAACTTTCCGCCGAAGCGGAGCGCGACGGGATCGGTGTGACAGATCTCCACGCCAACCATCGGGTCGGGCGCAGGCTCGGTGGTGCGTTTGGCCATGCGCTCACGCGTGGTGATCAAGAACGGCGAGAACACCGCCACCTGATCCATGCCGAGAATGCGCGAGACGTACCGGTAGTGGTGAATCTGGTACTCGGGCGCGCTCGCCACGTCGATGAAGTGCTTCTTGGCCACGATGCCGTAGCGGGTGAAGTCTTCTTTGTAGAGCGTGCCCGCCTGCTCGAAGAGGATGGCGAAGAGATCCGACAACGGGCCGCGCACCTTCGGGTGGAAGAGATGTTCCGTCCACAGCCGGTCGGTGAGCTGACGCTGCGCCACCTCACGCTTCTTCGCGTATGGGGTGAGCTTGGCGAGGATCTCTTTCTCGCCGGGGCCGGGATCTCCGATGAGCCCCGCCATCACCTGCGCTGCGATCCACGCCGAGTCGTAATCTTTCCGCTTCGCTGCCAGCTCGGCCAGCGCCGAGGCGACCTTGCCCGGGCTGGTGGTCGACGGGAGCGCACGGCGCCACGCATCGACGGCCTCCTGCTCGTAGCCGACCTGGTTCTGCGCGAGCCCCGCGTACAGCTCTTGAATCTCGACGTTGTCGGGCAGACCTGAAGCGACCACCTTGTAGACCTGCACCGCGGCTTCCGGCGCCTTGAGCGCGTTGAGGTACAAATCGCCCAGCGCCTTCCACAAGTTCATGCGCACCTGGTGCGTCTCGGGCGTCTTGGGAATGCGCCCAATCATGCGCTTGTAGTTCTCGTCGAGCTGCTGCCACTTCTTGGATCGGCCGAGCATCTTCTCCAGCGCGGCGAACGCGTCGATGAAGTGCCAGTCGACGTCGAGGGCCGAGTTGAAGCACCGGGCCGCCACGTCGACCTCACCCATCTCGTCGCGGTTGATCTCACCGAGCGCGAACCACACCCGCTTGGCGCGCGGGCCATCGGCGAGCAGCGCAGGTACGGCGAGCATCTTCTCGAGCATCTCGCTGGCCTTCGCGCCCTGCTTGGTCTCCCGGTACAGCACGTAGAGCGCGTCCATCACGTCGAGCGCGTCTTGCCGAATGCGGTGCGAGGCGAGGTACGCGTCGATCGCGATGTAGGGATCCGACAGCTTGTCGCGCGCGAGTGCACCGAGCGCAACGCCGGCCTCGAACTTGGCCTCGCCGTCGAGCGTCTCCACCAGCTTCTGGCGGAAAGCGACGGCGCGATCGAACTGCTGCGCCTGCTCGGCCAGCCCCACCATCGAGCGCAATGACGGCTCGTGGCTGGGGTCGATGGCCAGCGCCTTCTCGAAGTGGTTCTGCGCGCGGTCGAACTGGCGCAGGCTCACGTGGAGCTCACCCAGCGTCCAGTAGATCTCTGCCACTTCGAGATCGGTCAGGTCGCCGCGGTGGTGAACGAGAATCGACTGATACACCCGCTGCGCTTCTTCGAGCCGCTTGGCGTGCACCAGCAGGTTGCCGTAGCCCTCGAGCACCGGCAGGTACGTCGCGTCGAGTTGGTACGCGCGCTCGTACGCGGTGAGCGCCTTGTCGCGCTTGCCGTTCTTCTCAGACACGTAGCCCAGGCGGTACTGGCGGCGGCACAGCTCGCGCCCCACCTCGGGATCGTCGGGCATCGACTGGTACTGCTGCGAGAGCTTGTGCGTGACGATGTCGAGCATCTGCTCGCAGCGGTCGTACTTCTCGGTGGAAAGATAGATGTCAGCCAGGGGCTGCGCCGCCTCGATGGAGTCGCCCTGCAGCTTGAGCGCCTCCTCGTAGTAGCCGGTGGCCTGGTCGCGATC
>JAYTAT010000868.1:0-2869 GCA_043737315.1 Archangium sp. | reverse complement strand
GGCGGCGCAAACACGCGACAATGTTCAGATCTGCCGCGTCTCAGTGCCCGAGCTGGCCGCCGTCGATGGCCTGCTTGCCGCGATGGAGCCAGCCGCGTCCGCAACGCGCATCGGGTCGGGAATCACACCGGTCGCGTCAGCACAACGTCGCCGCCTTCGCGACGGGCGGCCGCATCAACCTGCTAAGGTCGAACTCTCCCATGCATGGTCATCTCGAAACTTTGGAAGCAGTCGAATCAGGTTTTCTTTCCCCTGACGAGGCTGCGCTTCGCCTCGGGACGAGCGTCGACGAGGTGCGGTCGTCGCTGCGCATCTTGTCGCTCTCTCGCGACATCGCTCAGCGTGAGCTGACGAAGGCTCGCCGCACTCAGCTCAGGCGCCTGGCCGTCGCGGGCACGGTGGCGGTCGTCTCGGGGCTGGTGTGGTTCAGCGCGCCCGCGCTCGCCCAGGTAGCGTGTGCTCAGACGTTGCCCTCCCCCTTGAAGACCTTCTGTCCCGACACTCCGGCATTGGCCTCTGACGTGAACGCCAACTTTCAGGGCGTGGTGAACATGCTCACCAACAAGACCGGGCCCCTGTCTGCGCCCAACGCCATCACCACCTCGGCGCTGACGGTGACCGCCGGGGTGCTCGACTTCGGTTCGCGCACCGCCCCGCTCATCAACCTCTACGGCACCGAATACGGGCTCGGCATTCAGAACGCGACGGCCTGGTCTCGCACCGGCGCGAACTTCGCGTGGTTCAAGAACGGCACCTTCTCGCCGAACACTTTCGATCCGGGAACCGGCGGCACGACCCAGATGACGCTCGACACCGACGGCAACCTCGCCGTCAGAGGACAACTCGCCGGCGCCACGCTCCGCCAGACGAACTGTCAGTGGGGCCCCAATGGTCCCAGCTACACCTCTGACAATCAGATGCACTCGATGTTCTGCCCCGCCGGAAGGTACATGGCGGGCTTCAGGTGTTATGCGTCGGCTTCCCTCGACGGTGACTGCGCGGCGTATTGCTGCTTGCCGTAGAGAAGGACAAGAAGAACAACCCGCCCAAACTCACGCCCGAGGCTGAACGCGCCCTCCCGTGCGTCGCTGTGGGGGAGGGACGAGGGCGCAGCACGTCGGTGCCGAACGTCCTCCGGTGCACCTCTCGATGTGAAGGCCCCGCTTCACCAAGACGCAACGAAGTCGGCCCGCTCGCGGTCCACGTGCGAATGGGCTTCTGATCGAGCCTGGCCACTGAAGGCGAAGCGCAACGGCGCGCGGCGGGGGTGGGGCTGCGGCGGTCGATGCGGGGTAGGTGCGCACTCTGTCGAAATGAAGGCGTGCCCGCCATTCTGATGAAGCGAAATGCCCACGCCCCTTTGCAAGTACGAGCTCTTGCTTGGATCAGCCCGCGGCGCGAAAGGTGCTCAGCCCGGGCTCATGAATCAGAACCCGTTGGTCGCAGACGAAGCGCGCCGCGTCGCACACCACGACTCGATGAAGTCTCAGGTCGATGACGACGTGAACGCGAAGATCGCCGCGCGCGCTGAGAACACCACCACCGCGGAAGCGAAGGAGATGGACAAGGTCGCAGGTCAGTTCCGCGGCAAGGCCATCGACGAGGTGGCCGGCAAGGACCGCGAAGTTCGGCGCGCGCGGGTGTTGGCCCGGGTGTCTCAGGTGATCGACTACCTCTTCTTCGTGCTCTACGGCCTGCTGGGCGTTCGCCTGGTGCTCACGTTGATCGCAGCGCGCCCTGGCATTGGCTTCGTGCGTGTCATTCGTACGCTCACCGATCCGTTCTACGCGATGTTCAACGGCATCGTGGCCAGCCCCAGTGCGGGTGGCTTCACCCTGGCCGTGCCCATTCTCATCGCGTTGGCGGCGTATGGCCTGCTGCACTTCGGCATCAAGGGGTTGCTGCGGTTGATCGCGCACCGCAAGACGGAGATCTGAAACACGAAGGGCGAACGCCACCGTCGTTTGGGCGAAATGGGAAAGGGGCTTTCGAATCGACCCACCGAGGTGTAGGGATTCAGCTGCGCCGTTGAAGGTGAAGATCAAGGCACCGCCACATGAGCGTCCTTGGCAACGCGCCCAGAGCCCGCACGATTCGTCGCAAGGCGGGCACCTTCAAACACCACCCCCTGCTGGTGCCCTCAGGGACTCGAGTCGCGGCACGGAGGAACGGTGCAGCGCAGTCCCTGGCAGAACCCGAGACATTCTTCTGACTCGACACACTGCGCGTTCGCCGGCTTCCGCATGGCGCAGACGCCACTCGCGCCACAGTACAATCCGTCAGCGCACTGCATCGGCGCACCACCCACCACGCACGGCTGATTCGACATTGAAGGCGCCTTGCAAACGGTGCCTTCGCAATACAGCTCAGGCCTGCACTCAGCTCCCGTATCGGTGCACGTGCCACCACTGACCCGCAGCGCTGAACAGGTGCCGCGATCACAGAAAAACCCAGCTCGGCAACCATCGCCGTTTTCTGCGCACGGAGCGCCAGCGACTCCGTAGTTCACGACCACGCACACGTTCGCGCTCGAGCACCGCAGGCCATCCTTACAGCGGCGCGTCGCACTGCACGCGCCACTCTCAGCCACGCGCGGTACGCAGACGGAGCTCACGCACTGCAGACCTTTCCCGCACTGATTGATCGCCGAACAACTCTCATTGACCGCGCGCAACAGCGGCGGTGCCGCACAGACGTCACTCGCGGTACACACCAGCTGATCCGCACACGTCAATCCGCCCAGACACGAGCCGCTCGCTGCGACCAGCGCCGTACACACGCCGTTAATCAAGAACGCCGACTTCACGCACTCCTGAGAAGCCGTCGGCCTCTGCCCGATCGCCACCCGCGCGACACAGGTTCCAGGACA
>JAYTAT010000867.1:0-2869 GCA_043737315.1 Archangium sp. | reverse complement strand
TACGTTCACCCGCCTGCAATCGGGCCAGCGCGTCGACCACCTCGGGGCGCACGGGAATGCCGGTGGGCACGCGCAGGCTGCACGCGTGACACACCACGCCGCCATGTTCAGGATCGAAGCGGGGCCTGTCACCGGTGGGCTGAGCGCACAAGGCGCACGGCGAGAAGCGGGGCATGAAGCCGGTGTACTGCAGCGCATCGAGCTCGAACTTGATGAGCGAGGTCGGCCCCGCCTTCTTTTCTTCGAGCAGGCCTAAGTACTGCGCCAGCGCGTCGAAGAGCGGCTCGTGGGGTTGGTGGTCGCGCGTCAGCTCGCGGCACAGCTCGAGGCAGTACATCGCGCGGGCGATGCGGGCGAGGTCGTCTCGAATGCGATGAAAAGAACGAATGACGTCCACCCCATCGAGGCGGTGCGTGTCGCCCCGGGTGCTGACCAGGCGAGCGGTGAGATGCGTGCCTGCCTCCAACGCGCCGGCAAAACGCCGCTTCGACTTGCGTGCGCCCGCTGCAAAAGCCGACAGCCGGCCGTGGCCCCGGGTGAACAACGTGACGATGCGATCGGCTTCACCGAAGTCGATGGTCGAGAGCACGAGCGCTTCGTCGGAGAACCGTTCCACGGGTTATCGGTGCGTATACCGAATCGCCAGGTCGTACATCGCACTCAAGGCCAGGAGCACGCTCACCACCACCACCGCGGCGATCGCGCTCCACATGACTGAAGACGCGCGGGCCCGGCGATCGACCTCCAGCGCCTGAGGGTCGAAGTGTTCTGCCCGGGGCGCGTCGGGGATCTCGTGGAAGCGGTTGACCACGTCGTCAGGCGAGAGCCCCACCGCGGTCGCGTAGCTGCGGATGTAGTTCAAGACGAAGACCCGCTCGGGGAAACGTTCGCTCTGCCCGGCCTCCAGCGCGCCAATCAGCGTGGGCGGGATCTTCGTCTGCCGGGCGATGTCGTCGAGCGAGATGCCCCGCAGCTCACGCTGCATGTGGAGATATCGCCCGAACTGCAGGTAGTCGGCAGCCACTTATTTCTGCTGCTCTTTGAGCTGCTTGCAGAGGTCCTTCTGGTCGTCGTTCTGCGACTTCTCGAAGCACATCTGGAAGGCCTTGCCCGCGGCCTCTTTCTCGCCCGCGTTCGCCAGGCAGACGCCATCACGCTGCCAGGCATCAGGCTGCTCGGGGCAGTGTTCGCGGTACCGCGCGAAGTACTTGCAGGAGTCAGCCGTGTTCTTGGCCGCCTCGTACACCTGACCCAGCCACACCTCGCCCAGGCAATACCTGGGGTTCACCTGCAGCACGGCCTTGAGGATCTCGATGGCCTGCTTGCTGTCGCCCTTGCGGAACCACGCCCAGCCCATGTTCCCCTGCGGGATGTAGGGGGTGCGGTAGTTCACGTCGGTGAGCGCGATCTCGTACTGCTTGATGGCGTCGTCGTAGCGCTTCTGATCCATGTACAGCCCACCGAGGTTGGTGCGCGCCTCAGAGAACGGTTCTTTGAGCTCGATCGCCTTGGCGTAGGCCACCTGCGCTTCTTCCAGCCGCTGGAAGCTCTTGTGCAGCACCAGCGCCTTGATGTGCCAGGCGTCGGCGTTGCCGGGGTCGAACTTGAGCGCGTCTTCGGCTTCTTTGAGCGCGACCTGCGGCGACTTGACCAGGTTCTGAACGGCGATCTCGTAGTGCAGCACCGCCTGATCCTTGTCGCGCTCGCTCACGTGCGCGCAGCCCTGCATCGACAACGCAAGACAGAACGCAGAGAACAATTTGCCCAGCTGGAGCACGGCGGCGTTGCCACCCGTACCGGGCCGGGTGCGTTGACCGCTGGCCGAGCTCACCGGCGCGCCCATGGGGGCACCTGCGGCGGGCGGGGGCGGCTCTCTCATGAAGACGGGCATGGTGCGGATGATGGTTTCCTGTTCGTCGGGCGGGCGGCCGCGGAAGTTCAGGTTGTCCATGATGAACCCCATCGACTCCACGAACCCCAGCGCTTCCGATTCTTCGTCCTGAAATTGTTCAGCGGGCACCGTGCCGTTCGAGGGCACGTACACAGCGCTCTCGCCGCTCTCCTGCATGTACAGGTAGACGAACACCGCGAAGCCCGAAGGCCCGCGCAGCCCGAGCACGAAGGCCATGGCAGGGCCGGCCTTGCGACTGGGGATGGCCAGGTGAGGCGCGTTCAGCGACTGATACAGCTGCACCACCTGGTCTTTGACAGCTGGCAGACCTTTGAGTCGCTCGTCGATTGAGTACATGGGTCTGGGGTCAGCGGGTGGTGAAGCTGAACTCTTGAGTCACATCGGTGGTGTCGGCGGCGGTGCGCGTGAACGTCACCAGCTGCTTTTCGATGGTGACCTGATCGTGCGAGGTGTTGCCCTCGCCGATGATCACGCGAAAGACGTGAGAGCGCGACAGGCTCTTGGGTGAAGCCGGGGCGGCGTAGCGCTTCTTGGCCTGAATGATGACCAGGTTCTGGCCCGGCTTGAGCTGCTTGGTGATGTCGGTGACCAGCTGCTCATCGCCGTTCTTCAAGGTGCGCATGAACTTGCCGTTCAAGAACAGGTCGACCTCGTATTCGGTCATGCCGACGACGGTCTGCTCGGTCACCAGGAAGTACTTCTGGGTGATGGCGCTTTCGGGGCGACTGGGCTTCTCAGGCGTGGCGCTCAGGTTCACCTTCTTCACCGAGTAGCCGGGTGCGTCGATCTGCACGTTGCCCCGCTCATCGAGCCGCACGGTCACCTTCTCGAAGGTGTGATTGGTGAGGCCTTCGACGCTGACGCCGTTGACGTAGACCTCCACCGCCAACGCCGGCAACGAGACACAACACAGGGCGAGCAGGATGCGCTTCATGTGGAGGACATATACCCGACTTT
>JAYTAT010000866.1:0-2873 GCA_043737315.1 Archangium sp. | reverse complement strand
TCATGAAACCGCGTGGAGCACCAACGCCGATGGGGAGGCGAAGGTGACACTTCTGACGTCGAATTTCCCGAAGCTGACGGCCACGGCTTCCGCGTTGGTGGGCAAGGCGACCCCGAATGACGACGATGAAGTCATCGTCATCGAACTCGAGCCTGCGCAATGGCTCGAAGGGTCGGTTCACGATGAGGCTCAGCGACCTCTGCAAGGTGCGCGGCTGACGTCGGGTTCAACCGCGACGCGCAGCGATGCGGCGG
This sequence comes from Archangium sp., assembly GCA_043737315.1. Classification (GTDB taxonomy): domain Bacteria; phylum Myxococcota; class Myxococcia; order Myxococcales; family Myxococcaceae; genus Archangium_A. The sequence goes on along the minus strand of JAYTAT010000866.1, from coordinate 2,619 downwards.
GGCGCTTCACGCTGGGCCCCTTCGCGCTCAGCGAACGCGTCATCGTTGAGGCCTCGGCGCATGGTCGCATCGCTGCCGTGGCGTTGCAGAAGACGCCAGGGCAGCGGGTCGACTTCGAGCTCGCGCCCGACGCACCTGTCACCGGTCGCGTACTCGATTCAGAGGGTCGGCCTCTCGCGGGCGCGATGGTGTGGCTCAAAACTGTCGGCATGCAAGAGCCCACGGGGGCCGACGGTGTCTTCGCTTTCAACGGCACGGCCTCGGGCGGGTACAACCTCGTGGTGTCGCACCCGGTGTGGGGCAACTTACTGCGCCGGATTTCCGCGCCTGCGCTCGGGCTCGACCTGCGCCTTCCGCGCGGCGGCTCTCTGGACGTCGTGGTCGTCGACGAGCAGGGAAGGCCGCTGCGCGTCACCGTCGAGGTCGCCGCTGATTCGCGCTTGAGCGGCTCCCGGGGTGAGCACCGCTGGGTGGAGACCGACCGTTTGGGGCGCGCGTCATTTTTCGGGTTGGGCTCTGGCCCCTACGTCGCATCGGCGAGTGATGCCAGCGCACGCCTGCGTGTCGCGCAACGGGTGGAACTCCAAACGGGAGGTCATCTCGAGGTGCGGTTGGAGTGCATCGAGGGGCTCCCCATCAGCGGCCGCGTCGTCGATGCCGATGGAAGGGCAGTCCCCGACGTTTGGGTCTCCGCGGGGTCGGAGCAAAGCGCTGACACCGCCCGAGAGCAGCGCGTGAGCCTGTTGTTCGAGGACAGGCGGCGCAGCGCGAGGGACCTCACCGACGCGACGGGGGCCTTCATCTTGCCTCACCTCCCTGCGGGCCCCTACACCGTGTCCGTCGCCGGCCCAGCCGGTAACGTGGAGCAACTCGCAAAGGCCGGCGCCGCAGACCTCGTCTTGGAGATTCCAGCGACGCTTCATGCAGTGGGTCAAGTGCTCGACGCTCAACGTCGACCCGTCACGACGGCGTTGGTCATGAGGATGAAAGTCGACCCCGTGACAGCCGTGTTCCGCGTACCCATCTACCCCGGGGACACCCACGTCAGCGTGTCGGATGACCGCTACCCCGAGCGCGCCATCGAGCTGCCGAGCCATTTACCCGGTCGTGACTTCGAGTTGGGGGCGGTGGTGCTCTCGACCGGGCGCTCGGTGCGCGTTCAATTGGTCGATGCGACGAGCGGCCGAGGGCTGCAGGGCATCAGGTTTTCGGCCGACCCGCGAGCCGCGAGTGCTGATTCGTTGGAAACCGACGTCGACGGCTTTACTGCGCTGACCGGCCTGGGCGACGGGGAAGTCATCATCAGGGCAGAGGCCCCGGGCTTCGTATCCGAGTACGTCGTCGTCGCGAGCACCACCACACAGACTCGCGTCGAACTTCAACGACATGCAAAGATCGTCGTTTCGGTCTTCGCCGCTGCAGGCCACCTGGATCAGGCTGCAACGGTGTCGACCCTGGTGAATGGAAATGAGGTTTCGAGTGAAGCCGGCACTCTGTCCGTTCCGGCGGGCACCTACCAACTGGTGGTCGCCCAGGGCCCGCGTCGGCTTGCGATCGCACCCGTCGAGGTTTCGGTGGTCGCAGGGCAGACCAAGCGCGTCGAGTTCCGTGAGCCTGTGGGTGGGGTGAGCGTGACGTTTCAGTTCGTCAACGCCCACGATGAGGGCCAGGTCGTGGCCGCGGCGCTGGTACCGGTGTCGGTCTTGGTGCCTGCTTCCCTCGAGGCGTGGAGCACGTCGATGGAAGCGGGGCTTCAACTGCGGCCTGATGAAAACACTATCCTTCCCGGTTCCTACCTTCTGCTGGCTCATTTGCTGACGATCACCAGCGAGCCCTTTGTGTTTTCACAGCGCATCACCATCACCCAGGCACGCGACCAGCGCATCAGGGTGGTCGTGCCGACCCAGAGCCAGGGCCAGACGCCCAACCCCTGACCTTTCGCGGTGCGGCGAACCCCTTTCTGCTGGGCGCCTGCTGCGAAGGGTGCCGCGTCGTGAGCGAGACCGGCTTGAAGTGGTCGAGCACCGCACGCCATCCGGTCGCCGCGATCCCCACGGCGGCGGCCAGGCCCCAGTCGGCCAGCGACAACATCCCCAGATGGAGCGCGCGCGACAGCGGGGGAATGAGCATCGCTATCGGGAGGCTGAGGCCGCACAGGCCCCACACCACCCAGACGATCGGCTTGCGCGGCAGCAGCGAGCTCCGCTTGCCGCGCAGCGCGGCCCACTCGACCAGCACCATCACCTGGTAACCGATCAACAGTGAAGCCCAGGCGATCGACCGCGCCGCGACCTCGCCGGTCGACTGGCGGCTCCAGTAGAGCCACATCACGCCGGAGGTCAGCGCCAGGCCCGCGCTGACTGAGCGCACCATCGCCCAGCGTGGCAGCAGCGGGGCCTTCGGCGGCCGCGGCGGCTGCAGCATCAACCACGGAGGCGCGGGCTCGGCCTGGAACACCACTGCGGACACGGGGTGAATGATCAGCTCGAGCCACACCAGGTGGATCGGCAGCATCATCATGGGCATGCCCAGCACCGGCGCCAGGAAGGCCAGCGCCACGATGGGGAGATGGAACGCGAGGATGTAGAGAAACGCAGCCTGGATGTTGGTGAAGATGTG
>JAYTAT010000865.1:0-2874 GCA_043737315.1 Archangium sp. | reverse complement strand
TGGTGGTGGGCAGGGTCTCGATGCGCCGGCGCAGCTCGAGCTGCTTCTGCTTGAGCTCACCCAGCTGGCGCCTCTGCTCGCCGGTCATCTGCGCGTCGACCACCACCTCTTCGATGCTGGTGAGCGAGGCTTCGGCGCGGGTCAGCGAGGTGTCGACGGCGTCGGCGCGCGTGTAGCCCTCTTGCAGCACGGGGAAGCTCTCCACGCCGCGCTCGTCGAGGGACCGCAAGATGCGATCGGCGATGGCGCCCGACTCTTCAATGCCCTTGCGCGAGGCGTCGAGGGCCGAGGTGATGCCGACCGCTTCGGCCACTTCTTGCCGGGTGCTGGCCCACTTGAGCGCAACCGGAGGCAGCAGACGGGTGACGTCGAGGGTCTTCTCGTTGCGCGCGAGCAGCTCGTCGAAATACTGCACGGGGTCTTTGTTGACGGTCAGCAGCGCATCGATTTCATCGCGCACCGGGGAATAGGTGTTGATGACCTGGGTGTAGGTGTCGATGGCCTCGTCGTACTTCTGCAGCTTCTGCAGCAGGGTGCCCTGCAGAATCTTCGCTTCGGGGGCGAGCACGGAATCTTCCGCCACCAGGAGCAACACTTCGGTCGCGTTCTTGGCGCGTTCGAGCTCACCCTTGCGCACGTAGCACCAGGCGATCTCGTAGAGCGAGTCTGGGAAGCTGTCTGACGCCTGACCGATGCGCGCGTAGCGATCGATCGCGTCGTCGTACTTACCGACCTCGAAGTACACCCGGCCCATGGACAGGTCGGCGAGCTCTTTCACTGCGCGCTCCTTATCGTCGCGGGCCTGGGCCTGGGTCACGGCCAGAAACTGCGCGAGCGCCTGATCCCACTGCTTGAGGCGCACGTAGCCGACCCCGATGAAGTAGGTCGACTGCACGTGGAAGGGCCCGCTCTGATCGCCCGCCAGCCCCAGGAAAATGCTGCGGCTGCGCTCGACGCGCTCTTCCACCGGGAGATCCTGCCGGCGGAACATCCACTTCGCGTAGACGTAGGTGAGCTCGGGCGGCAACGCGCCACCAGAGAGGCCACGCGCCTGCTTGATGTACTCGTCGATGCCGGTGAACTCGTTGAGGCGGCCGGCGATCTCGAGGTACCGCGCGAGCGCTTCTTTGTAGTGCCCGGCACGAAGCGCCAGCAGCTGGCGCAGGTAGAGGCGCGAGCCGAGGTAGTTCTTCTGCATGTACAGCGAGTCAGCCAGATAGAAGAGGGCGTCGGCGAAGCGCGGGCCCTTCTGGAAATCTTTGTTGGCGACCAGGTCGTAGAAGAGCACCGCGGCCGTCGCGTAGTCGTTGAGCAGGTACTGAATCTCGCCGTCGGAGAACCGCTGCAGGCGAGCGGCCTCGTCAGAGGTCTCTTCGCGCAGGGTGTACTGCTTCTCGACCAGCTCGATGTTGTTTCGGGCGATCTCGACCGCGCGGGCCACCTCTTCGACCTGCGCCTGGAGCTCCGCCGCCGACGTTTTGCCGCGTTGGGCATGCGCTACCCCAGCAGCGCACAGCACCATCAAAAACGCCTTCGTGAGCCAGCGGGTCATGGCATCAGTGACGACGGCGTCACTTCGTCTCGGTCGCGGGGGGAGAACCGGCCTGGTCTCCACCACTCTGTTTGGTGGCCTGGTCTTTGGTCGACGAGATGTCGTAGCGGATCGCGGGCTTGTCCTTGATGTCAGACGTGATGCCGCCCTTCTCGAAGCCCACCACCTTCACCGTCGTCGCCTTGCCTGCCTCTGCATTGAACGTCTGGTTCGACTGTAGCTTGAACTTGTAGCCTTCCAGGTAGCTGAAGATGCCGTAGCCGTGGCCGCGGTAGACCATGCGCACCGCGATCTGATGGTTGCCCGGCACGATGCGGCCGTTGAAGATTTCGAACTCTTCGCGCTTGTCGAGGTCGCCGCCCGCGTCGACCTTGGTGAAGATGGGCGCGCCGTCGAGCGCGTAGGCGACCGATTCGAGGATGAACTGAGCGCCCATCTCGTTGCGGTGGAAGATGACGGCGCGTGCGCCGCTGGAAAGATCGCCGCCGAGCACCGTCTCCTGCAACAGCAGCAGGCGGGCCTTGGTGCGGAAGATCTTTTCCTTCAGGTCGACCACCTGCTCTTCGAGCGTCTTGACCCTTGTGGTGAACGCTTCGTCAGCGGTCTGCGCTGATTCTGCCGCAGGTGCCGCAGAGGCACCGGGCGTACCGCCGTCCTGAGCCCAGGCCGCGTGTGCAATAAGCAAGGCCACGAAAGCCGAGCGGATCCCCCACCGCTTCATCTTACTGTCCGCCCTTCTTGAGCTCGGTCAGCACGAGCTTGGCGACGTCTTTGAGGGTGTCGAAGACGCCCACGCCGGTCGGCGCGACGGCTTGACGCTCAGTCACGTTGCGGGGGTTGAGCACCTTACGCAGCTCTTCGACCGGCACCGCGTTGGGAAGATCGCGCTTGTTGTATTGCATCACGAAGGGGACCTTATCGAGGTCGTAGCCCTGCTCCTTCAAGTTGATGCGCAGGTTGTCGAGCGACTCGATGTTCGCCTCCATGCGCTCGACCTGGGAGTCGGCCACGAACACGACCCCGTCGACCCCCTTGAGGATCAGCTTGCGGCTCGCGTCGTAGAAGACCTGGCCTGGCACCGTGTAGAGGTGAAAACGCGTCTTGAAGCCGCGAATTTCACCCAACGAGAGCGGCAGGAAGTCGAAGAAGAGGGTGCGATCAGTCTCGGTCGAAAGCGAAATGAGCTTGCCCTTCGTCTCGGGATTGGTCTTGTTGTAGATGTACTGAAGATTCGTCGTCTTCCCGCACAAGCCGGGGCCGTAGTAGACGATCTTGCAGTTGATCTCGCGGCTTGAGTAGTTGATGAAGGACATGGTCGCGGG
>JAYTAT010000864.1:0-2876 GCA_043737315.1 Archangium sp. | reverse complement strand
CGCCGACAGGCTGCAGACCACCCTCGACACCGTCGGGCAGACCATCACCATCGGTGTCGCGTTTGGTGCCATCGGTCACGCACCCGCCAGCCATCATCCGCTCCTCGCCGTCAGAATAGCCGTCGCAGTCGGAGTCCTTCTTCACAGGGTCCGTCTCGGTCGGCTGCCTGCGCCCGTCGTGGTTCGCGTCTTCGGTGCCATCGCTCACGCCGTCGCCGTCGGTGTCGGCCACGGTGGGGTTCGACTTCGAGTTGGGGTCGGAGTCCGCCACGAAGGTCGCGCCGCAGGTGGTCGAGACCGTCATCGCCCGACCCATCTCGACGCCGTCGGAAACGCCGTCGCCATCCGAGTCGGAGTTGCAGGGGTTGGTGCGCGCACCGTTGCCGTAGTCGGTGCCGTATTCTTCCGCGTCGGACAGGCCGTCGCAGTCGGTGTCGCGACCGAGGTTGGCAGAGCCCAGCGCCGGGTCACAGCCGGAGGTGACGTTGCCGCCCCCCGAACCGCCTCCATTGCCGGTGCCGCCTCCTGAACCGCCGCCGTTGCCCGGGCCGCTGCCCGTGCCGATCGTCGCGCGGCACTCACCCATCGTGCAGACCTGACCGCTCTGACAATCGCTGAAAGTGGTGCACTTCGTAGCCGTCGTGCAGGAACATGCCGAGACGAACGCGCTCGCAAGCGCAACCCAGATCAATCGAACCATGCGCGAAGTACCTCCGAAGAGAGTCGACCCGAAGTGACCCGGGCCCCCTTTTGCGAAGTCGACCCTACACGCAGTCCGCTCCAAAAAGCACATGCGCTGTCGTGCTGCCCTTCTTGAGCGAGATCGTTTCGCGCACATTGAACCCCGCGCGCGTGAGCAACTCCTGCGTTCTTTGACGGGTGACGAAGCCCAGACCGCCGCTCGCCTTGGTGCGACCGAGCAGTCGCACCATCACCTGCTCCTGCAGCAAGGCTTTGCGCGTGCGCCAGCCGCCGTCATCCTCTGCTTCTTGCAGCAGCAGCCGGCCGCCCTTCTTGAGCAGCTGGTGACAGGCCGCGAGGAAGTCGGGCCAATCGCTCTCGGGCAGCAGGTAGAGCACGTCGCTCACCGTGACCGTGTCGAAGGTGGCGGCCTCGAGTGAAGCCAGACGCTCGACGTTCATCACGTCGAAGCGGGTATTGCCGAGCTTGCCGATCGAGCGACGGGCCCAGTCGATCTTCTTTGGATCCGTGTCGATGCCCACGATGGATCGATCGGGAAAGCCGACCGCCATGAGCGAGCAGAGCAGGCCGTGACCACACCCCACGTCGAGGATGCGATCGCCTTTGACGCGCGCGGTGAGCTCTTCGAGTGACGCGGTGAAGAGGCGCGCACGCACGAAGAGGCGCTCGGGGAGCGGCAGGTCTTTGAAAACCGAGAGTGACGGGTGCGTGATCATGTCAGTGGAACTTCCGACCGGTCTTCACCGACTCGAGCAGCAGCGGAGCGGGCGTAAACCGTCTGCCCAATTTCTCCTGGTAGTGCTCGGTGCGCTGCAGGATCTTCCCGTGGCCCTGAGCGTCGGTGTAGCGGAACGGCCCGCCCAGGAACGGGGGGAACCCCAGCCCGAAGATCGCGCCGATGTCGCCGTCACGGGGGCTGCGCAGAATGCCCTCCCCCAGGCACCGGATCGCCTCGTTCACCATCTGCAGCGCGCACCGCTCGGCCATCTCGTAGCGGTCGAAACGTTTGCGGTCTTTCCCCTGTGGCGTGAGCGCGTAGACAGAGGCGTCGACCTCGGTCTTCTTGCCGTGTTCGTAGAGGTAGAAGCCCTTTTGCGCCTTGCGGCCCAGGCGGCCTTCTTTCACCAGCGCCTCGGTGGTGTCGGGCGCGAGCATTCGCTCTCCGAACGCCGCGTGCATGATCTTCGAGACCTTCGCGGCCACGTCGATGCCGACCTCATCGAGCAACGTGATGGGACCGACGGGGAACCCGAAGTCGACCAGCGCGCGATCGAGCTCGGCGATGTCAGCCCCCTCGGAGAGCAGGAACGCAGCCTCGTTGAGATACGGAGCCAGAATGCGCGAGGTGTAGAAACCCACGCCGTCGTTCACCACGATCACCGTCTTGCCCTGCTTCTTGCCGACCTCGACGCAGGTGGCGGTGACGAGATCGCTGGTGCCCTTGTGGGTGATGATCTCCAACAGCGGCATCTTGTTGACCGGGCTGAAGTAGTGCATCCCGATCACGGTCTGCGGGTGATTGCTGGCCTTGGCGATGTCCGTGATGGGGATCGATGAGGTGTTCGACGCGAAGATGGTCTCCGGGCCGCACACGCTCTCGATCTCCTTCACCATCTGGTGCTTGAGGTCGAGATCCTCGAACACCGCCTCGATCACCAGGTCGACGTTCTTGAAGCCCGAGTAGTCGGTGGTCGCGGTGACCATCGCCATTTGCTTCTCTGCTTCACGATAGGTCAACGAACGGCGCTTCACGCGCTCGTCGTAGAGCCCACGCACGTGTGCCATCGCGCGACCGGCGCCCGCGTCATCTTTATCCTTGATGCGCACCGGCACGCCCTGGAGCGCCGAGCTCACGTACGCGATGCCAGCGCCCATCAGGCCGCCGCCGAGCATGCCGATCTTCCGCACCTCGCGCGCCTTCACCCTGGGGTCCGCGACGCCGTTGTCCTTCTTCATCGCGGTGGTGGCGAAGAAGATCTCGACCAGGCGCTTGCTGACGTCGTTCATCACCAGCTCGCCGAACGCAGCGGCCTCAGCCTCGAGGCCCGCCTTCATGCCCTTCTCGAGGCCGACCTTCACCACCTCGAGCGCACGCTCTGGCGCGGGGTACTTGCCGCGGGTCTTCTTGAGCAGCTGCTTCTTTGCCTGGTCGAACAGCAGCTTGCGGCCCAGCG
>JAYTAT010000863.1:0-2877 GCA_043737315.1 Archangium sp. | reverse complement strand
CACGAAGATCGTCGACCTCGATCTCGAGTTGCCCACCACATGCCCGTATTTCCGTGAAGGCGGGTCGTGCGATCCTTCGGTCAAGCCGCTGCCCTTCTCGCCCGAGACTGCGCGCGCCCTGCTCGCCGACGCGGGCTTTCAAGACACCGACGACGACGGCGTGCTCGAGCGTGATGGGGTGCCGCTGCGCTTCTCGTTCTTGCTTCCGTCCACGCAGGTGCGGCTGGGCAAGCTGGTGCCGATGCTTCAAGAGCAGTTCAAGCCAGTCGGCATCGACGTGCAGATCGAAAAGGTCGAGACCTCGTCACTCTCGGCGCGCGTGGTGAAGCGTGACTTCGACGTGGTGAGCCGCTTGTGGACGGAGTTCGACCGCGAGCAGGACCTGTACCCGATGTTCCACTCGAGCCAGATCGATGGCGGTTCGAACTGGGTGGGGTACTCCAACCCCGAAGTCGACAGCCTGATTGAGCAGGTACGCGTGGAGTTCGACGTTACGAAACGGCACCAGCTCGAGCAGGCGCTGCACGCAAAGCTGTACCGAGATCAGCCCTATCTCTTCATGACCACTCGGCAGTCGCTCGATGCCTCTCGACGCCGCGTGCACGGTTTGCAGCCCTCAGTGCTCTGGTACGACCTTCGGGCAGTGTGGGTGTCAGACTGACGTAGTCACGGCTCGTGTTCCTCTGCTTTATTTAGAAACAGTTCCTCGCCCCGCGCAGCAACCCGCGGTCCCAACCCGCGGCGGGGGAGACCGGAAGATTTTCGGCACACGGGCAAGGGACCCCTCAACACATGAGCATCACCAGCTGGTCGCAGAAGATCGCCGCACTCCAGGATCAACGCGAATACCAAACGCTGAACTGGGAGGGCAGCTTCGACGATTACCTCGAGCTCGTCAGGAGCAACCCCCGCGTCACGCGCACCGCCTATCAGCGCGTGTACGACATGATCCTCAGTCACGGGAAGACTGAGTACATCGACAACAAGAAGCGCCTCGTGCGCTACCACTTCTTCAGCGACGAGAAGAACGGCGGCCGAGATGCCGTGTTCGGTCTCGACGTGCCGCTGATGAAGCTGGTCAACGTCTTCAAGGCAGCCGCTCACGGGTACGGCGCAGAGAAACGCGTCATCCTGCTCCACGGCCCGGTCGGCTCTTCGAAGTCGACCATCGCGCGCGTGCTCAAGCGCGGCGTCGAGGAGTACTCCAAGACGCCCGAAGGGGCCTGCTACACCTTCTCGTGGAACTTCGCCGAGAAGGTCACGCTGCTCGACGGCTCATCGTTGTCTGGGCAGATCCGCTCGCCGCTGAACGAGGAGCCGCTCAAGCTCATCCCCCGTGACGCGCGCTCGAAGTTCTTCCCCGATCTCGAGACCGCGGGCAGCGGCTACACCATTCCCGAGTTGGGCGAGTTGAACCCTTCGTGCCGGCTCATCTTCAAGATGCTGCTGCAGAAGTACGAGGGCGAGCTGATGAAGGTCTTCCAGCACGTGCGCGTGCACCGGCTGGTCTTCAGCGAAAAAGATCGTATCGGCATCGGCACCTTCCAGCCGAAGGACGAGAAGAACCAGGACTCCACCGAGCTGACCGGCGACATCAACTACCGGCGCATCGCGGAGTACGGCTCGGACTCAGACCCGCGCGCGTTCAACTTCGACGGTGAGTTCTGCGTGGCGAACCGCGGCGTCATCGAGTTCGTCGAGATGCTCAAGCTCGACGTGGCCTTCCTCTACGACCTGCTCGGCGCGACGCAGGAGCACAAGATCAAGCCCAAGAAGTTCCCTCAGACCGACATCGACGAGGTGATCATCGGTCACACCAACGAGCCTGAATTCAAGAAGCTCGAGAGCAACGAGTTCATGGAAGCGTTGCGCGACCGCACCATCAAGATCGACATCCCCTACATCACCAAGCTGTCCGAGGAGATCAAGATCTACGAGAAGGAGTTCAACCCGACTCGCATTCGCGGCAAGAACATCGCGCCTCACACGCTCGAGATGGCCGCCATGTGGGCCGTGCTCACGCGCCTCGAGGAACCCAAGAAACACAACCTGTCGGTGATTCAGAAGCTCAAGCTCTACAACGGCAAGACGCTCCCGAATTTCACGGAAGACAACATCAAGGAGCTTCGGAAAGAGGCGACGCGCGAAGGCCTCGAGGGCATCAGCCCCCGCTACATCCAGGACAAGATCAGCAACGCCCTGGTGAGCGACAAGTCGGAGAGCAGCATCAACCCGTTCATGGTCTTGAACGAGCTGGAGACCGGCCTCAAGCAGCACTCGCTCATCGCCAGTGAAGAGCTGCGCAAGAAGTACCGCGAGCTCTTGAACGTGGTGAAGCAGGAATACGAAGACATCGTGAAGAACGAGGTGCAGCGCGCGATCTCGGCCGATGAAGACGCCATCGCGAAGCTGTGCAGCAACTACATCGACAACGTGAAGGCCTACACGCAGAAGGAGAAGATCAAGAACAAGTACACCGGCCTCTACGAGGAGCCCGATGAGCGCCTGATGCGGTCGATCGAAGAGAAGATCGACATCCCCGACAGCCGCAAAGACGATTTCCGCCGCGAGATCATGAACTACATCGGCGCGCTGGCCATCGACGGCAAGGTCTTCAACTGGCGCACCAACGAGCGGCTGCAAAAGGCGCTCGAGCTCAAGCTGTTCGAAGATCAGAAGGACAGCATCAAGCTCAAGACGCTGGTGAGCTCGGTGGTCGACCGCGAGACTCAGGAAAAGATCGACGTGGTCAAGGGGCGGCTCATCAAGAACTTCGGGTACGACGAAGAGTCGGCCACCGACGTTCTCAACTTCGTGGCGAGCATTTTCGCTCGCGGCGACGCGAAGGAGTAGGCGCCGTGGCCCTGCGAATCGATC
>JAYTAT010000862.1:0-2881 GCA_043737315.1 Archangium sp. | reverse complement strand
GTGTCTGATCACCGGCGCTGATCTCGACCCCGCGTATCTGGCCAAGGCAAAGACGCGGTCAAAGGGCATCGAGTTCGTGCGCGCTTCCTTCGACCAGCTGCCCTTTCGAGACGACAGCTTCGATCTCGTGTGGTGCGCACAGAGTCTCTATTCATTGCCCGACCCCGTCGTCGCGCTGCAGCACATGGCGCGCGTTCTCAAGCCGGGCGGCGTGGTGGCGGTGCTCGAGAACGACACGCTCCACACGGCGTTGCTGCCGTGGCCGGCGTCGCTCGAGTTGCCGCTGCGCACAGCAGAGCTGCGTTCGTTTCAGCAAGGAAGCAGACCCGGCCGCTTCTACGTGGGGCGGCGGCTTCCAGCGGTGCTCGCGGAGGCAGGGTTCGAGCCGGGCAAGCTGACCACGTACGCCTTCGATCGCCAGGCCCCGCTGGGTGAAGCCGAGCAACGGTTGCTCGCGACCTACTTTCAAGACATCGAGCAGCGCATCACCTCGCATCTCGAGCCTGTCCTTTTGCAGCGGCTGCGCGAGCTCATCGACCCTGCTTCTTCGAACTATCTGCTGCACCAGCCCTACTTCTCCATGACGTGGGTCAGTGTGCTCGCGCTCGGTCGCAAGCCCCCGGTCGGCGACAAAAAGAGTCCCCGCGGCCAGGTGTACAGATCATTCACATTCTCTTCCGGTTCGTGAGTGAGCTTTCGGAAGACAATCTGGGCATGGAACTGCTTCGGACGACCCGTACGGCCCCCCGCACCGAGTCCACCAGCGTCAGGGCCACCGCGCCTTCGCCCCGGCCCGCACCGGTCAAGACGACGGCGGCGAAGGCTGCGGCTGCGCGCGCCACGTCTTCGTTCAAGCCGGCGACGGCGCTCAGCCAGAAGGGCATCGACCTCATCAAGGAGTTCGAGGGTCTGCGGCTCAAGGCGTACCGCGACCCCGTCGGCGTGTTGACCATCGGGTACGGACACACCGGCCGCGACGTGAAGCCGGGCCAGGTGATCAGTCAGGCCCGCGCCGAACAGCTGCTCAAGGGCGACACCGGCTGGGCGCAAGACGCGGTTCGCCGCAGCGTGAAGGTGCCGCTGAGCCAGGGCCAGTTCGATGCGCTCACCAGCTTCACCTACAATCTGGGCGCAGGCGCGCTGGCGAGTTCGACCCTGGTCAAGAAGCTCAACGCCCGCGACTACGCCGGCGCGCAGAAGGAGTTCGGCCGCTGGGTGCACGCGGGTGGCGAAGTGCTCGCCGGCCTGGTTCGCCGCCGCGCTGCTGAAGCGAAGATGTTCGGCAACAAAGCGCCCGGCACCGGCACGACGCCCATGCCCACGCAGCCGCAGCCGCAGCCGCCCACCAGCCCGACCCGGAAGATCGATTACCGCGTGCGCTCGGGCGACACCTTCAGCGGCATCGCAGCGCGCAAGGGCATGACCACCGCGCAGCTCAAGAAGATCAACCCGCAGATCCGCGACATCAACAAGATCAACGTGGGTCAGCTGATCCACATCCGCCTGGCGAAGAAGGCTGCCGCCGCGATGACCGCGAGCAAGACGTACACCGTCAAGTCGGGCGACACCTTCGGCGGCATCGCGGCGCGCAACGACCTCTCGGTCTCGCAGCTCTCGAAGTTGAACCCGCAGGTGAAGGACCTCGACAAGATCAACGCAGGTCAGAAGCTGACCTTGAAGGCGAAGGCCGCAGCGGCCGCTCTGACGCAGCCGCCCGCGGGCCCCGCATCACCGGTGCCGACCCTGCCCACGCAGTCGAACGCCGCGCTCAAGAACGGCGGCATTCCCAACACGTCGGGCATGTCGACGGCCAAACGGTTCGCGGTCTACGAGAAGTACATCAACCAGTTCGGCGACGCGCAGGCGAAGAAGGATCTCGCCTCAGGCAAGAAGGTCATCTTGAGCCTGCGCACCGACACGCCGATGAGCTCGGGCCCGTACCGCGGCACTTACGACGATCGCCTCGTGGTGCTGAGCAAGGATCGCAGCGGCCCGCACGTCACCGAGCTGCTCGCCAACACCGAGCCGAACCGCCGCTGGGCAGAGCCGGCCAACGCCAGCAGCAAGCCCGTGGGGCGCCTCGCCGATGATCAGACCATTCGGTACCACAAGACCTGGAGCAGCAAGTTCCAGAACCACCTGCAGCCGTTCGGCAATCCGTACGCGCAGCGCGACCTGAACCGGAACTACAAGTTCGACGAGGGCGACAAGAAGTACAACGGCGATTGGGGCGGGCAGCTGATGTACATCCACCGCGCGTGGAGCACTGACACCGGCTCGCAGGGTTGCCAGACGATGGAAGAAGGCCGCTTCGACACCTTCTGGCGCTCGCTGGGTGGGCAGAACGACTTCAGCAACGTGCTGGTGAACGTCACCCGGTAGTCGCCTGCCGCCCGAAGCGTAAGTACACGACGGGGAGCACGAGCAGGTTCAACGCGGTCGAGCTGATCAAACCGCCGAGCACGACGACAGCGCGTCGCGGGCGCCGCTGAGATCACTGGCCTTCGTCGTCGACGACGAGCACACGCATCGGGATGTCTTCCTTATGCGTTCCCCCTCGCCGTGCGAAGTGTGAGGGGCGATTCAGGCAACCAGGCGGCGTCAGCGGCAGGAGCCCGAGGCGGTATCCGTGAAGGTCGAGCCGGGCACGCCGAGGAACTCCGAGGACCAGCCCTTGGCGCCGAGCCGCAGCTTCACCACGCCGTAGGTGTCGTTCTGCCGCGCCGCGCTCGAGGGGTGCGTGGTGACGAACTGAGAAAAACCCACGCCGCCCGTGCCGACGGTGAGCTGAACCACGCCGGTACTCGAGGCCTGCCCCGATTCATCGACGGCGTTGAAACGTTCGTAGAAGTGCTCGTGGCCGTTGAGCACCAGCTCGACG
>JAYTAT010000861.1:0-7138 GCA_043737315.1 Archangium sp. | reverse complement strand
CGGTTCCACTTCACCGCTCGCTTCGCGCCCCACATCAACATCAGCCCCAGCGGGAACAGCGCGAACGTCAGCGGGTTCGCCTGAAAGATGTTCTCGTTTCCGAACGTGACGTCGTGATCAGTCACAGTCATCAGGAAGCCGAGCGCCAGCCCCAGAATCCCGAGCACCAGGCCGATGAGCGATGTGTAGAGGCCGAGCAGCACGCGGGGCAGCTTCTTGCCGTCACGCCCCCAATGACCCAGCCCGTGCGCCAGACCTGCGAGGAACAGACCCACCAGCAGCTCGTAGATGATCCAGTTCGGCGCCGTCGCAGGCGGCGGCTTGCGTTCGCTCTTGAACCAATTTCGCTGAGTCTTCACCAAGGGCCGCGTGGTGCCATCTGCTCGCTTCACCTGCAGCGCCTGCAGCTGCATTTCCAGCTCATCGGGCAGATACGCGTCTTGAAGACCGGTGATTGGTTTGTCGAGCGAGTCGGCCTGCAGGTAGTCCAGCACCAGCGACATCGGCGGATTGACCATCGAGTACCGCAGGGTGTGCTGACGCAGCGTCATCCGCGAGGTGCCAGAGGTGGCGGCTTTGAGCTGACCTCCGATCGCCGCGTCGATGATGTCGCGCGGCCTGGTGGAGCAGTTGTCGTTGTAGTGGTGGTACCGGTACATCCGGTTCTCCGGCAGCACGTTGGTGCCCAGCGACTTCGCGACCGCCATCGCTTCGTCGGGCTCGAGATCGAGCTCCTGCAGCCGCACGTCACGCTTGAGCTGGTTCTTGTAGAAGCTGAACGTGCCCTGCGCGGAGTCGTCGGCCACCCAGAAGATCAACCGCCCCTTCGCGAAGTCCTTCACGAAGCCGGCGGTGTCGCCTTGTTTCGGGCCGAACATGCCGAAGTTGTAGAGGCGGGCGTGATCGAGGCGCTTGTCTTCGACCACGAACGACGTGTGACCCCACCACTCGACGAGTGAATCGCCGGGGCTGAAGGTGACCAGCGTGATGGCGAGATCGGCTGGCTGACTCTGGCCCGTCATCCACGGCGGGAGGGATTGAGCGACGGTGAGGGCGACGACGAGCGGGAGAACTTGAAGCACGGGGGCAGGTCTAACTCAGTTCACGGCGAGTTCGAGCCCTCTGCCTGACCGTGTCGACTTACTGCTTGAACCAGCGCTGCTCGGAGGCGTCTGGCTCGCCTGCTGCTGCGGCTTTGCGCTGCGTCAGTTCTACCGGATCGACGCCCGCCGCCTTGAGTGCACCCGGGCCCGCGATGACCGGCAGAGGATCGACGATCACTTTGGGCAGCTCTTCCGAGGTGGTGCTCGTCGGCATCGCCGCGCGAATCGTCTCTTCACTGCGGGGCTGCTGCGTGAGTTGCACCGGCGCGGCCTGCTGCTGCTGCTGCGAGGCCATCGGGTCGGAGTTCGCGTCCGTAATGTATTGCGTGACCGCCTCACGAATGACACCGCCAACCGACTGCCCCAACCGGGTCGCCAGCGCCGTGAGCGCATCAGCCAGCTCAGGGGTGGAACGGAACGCCATGGTGCGCACGCCCGTCATCATCTGGGTGAGCTCTTGAAGCGCCATGGACGGCCGGGCCACGTTGAAATCACCCGAGTCGAGCATCGCGCGAATGCGCCGCGACAGGTCTTCGCGCGTGTACCAGCCGCCATCGAGGAAGATGGCTTCTGCATCGACGTCGATCGGGAATTGGCTCATGAACACGAACACTATCCCGGAAGTTCCCTTGCGTCCCCGCGTGTTCTCGGGAATGTGTCCAGCGCCTTGTCTCGCCTCTGCTCGCTCCTCTGCCTGTTGGTGGCTGCCTCGGCTCACGCCGTGGAGCCTGATGGAGGCCTGTCGCCTCCTACCCAGCTGCGTGTGCGCGTGACCCCCGACCGGGCAAAACTGGGCGAACCAGTCACGCTGGAGATCGTCGTCAGCCACGACGCAGCCCAGCGGTACGAGCTCAAAACCCCCAGCGATCTCGGCGACTTCGACTATCTGGGCCAGGAGCGGGGGCGCGTCGACGGCCCTGATCAGTCGACCACCACCATCAAGGTCAAGGTGGCCGCCTTCAAGCTGGGCGAGCTCGATACGCCTGACCTCGAGCTCGAGGTGAGCGCCCCGGAAGGCAACGCCACCCTCTCCGTTCCGCACGCGCGCCTGAACATCGACTCCGTGTTGCCGCCCGACACCCAGAACAAGGGTGAGAACCTGTACGACGTGAAGCCACCTGAGGAGGTCCCCATTCGCAGCTGGATGATCCTCTACGCGCTGGCAGGTCTGCTCGCGCTCTCGGGCATCGCCTACGCCGTGGTGCGCTACTTGAACCGGCCGAAGGTCTCCGCTGCTGCGTTCGCTCCGCCCCCTGAGCCACTCCATGTTCGCGCGATTGCGGCGCTCGATGCGTTGGCGAAAGAGAACCTGCCCGCGAAGGGCGAGTTCAAGGGCTACTACTTCCGCCTCTCAGAAATCGTGCGCGGGTACCTCGGCGAGCTCTACGGCTTCGAGGCGCCCGAGAGCACCACGCCCGAGCTGCTCAACGCGCTCCGTTCACGCGTCACGCCCGGCCTGCCCATGCCGGATCTCACGAACTTCGCCGAAGCCTCCGACTACATCCGCTACGCCAAGCAGCTGCCGACGGTCGAAGACTGCAAGATGCACCTCGAGCTGGCGTACCGCATCATTCACTCGACTCAAGCCGCGCTCGTTCCTCCGAAGGCCTCATGAACTGGGCGGACCTCTCCAGCTTCCACAGCCCGCAGATGCTCTGGCTCCTGGTGCTGGTGCCGGTGTTCCTCGGGTGGACGTACGTCGAAAAGAAGAAGCGCGCGGTGTTGCGGTTTTCGGCGGCGAGCCAGCTGTTCAAACAGGGCCGGGGCATCAGGCCCTTCATGTTGTGGATCCTGCCCGCGCTGCGCATCGCCGCATTCGTGCTCGCGGTGATCGCACTGGCCCGGCCGCAAGAGCGCGACAGCCGCATCAAGGATCTCTCGGTCGAGGGCATCGACATCATGATCGCCCTCGATCTCTCCACCTCGATGGAGGCCGCCGACTTCCGCCCGAACAACCGGCTTCACGTGGCGAAAGAAGTGCTGACCGAGTTCCTCGCCGGCCGCTCGAACGATCGCATCGGCCTCGTGGTGTTCTCGGGCGCCGCCTACACGCAGGCCCCGCTCACGCTCGACTACGGCGTGCTCAAAGAAGTGATCAGGCAGCTGCGCACCCGCGTGCTCGAAGACGGCACGGCCATCGGTGACGCCGTGGCGACCGCGCTCAACCGCCTCAGAGATTCCGATGCCAAGAGCCGCGTGGTGTTGTTGATCACCGACGGAGACAACAACGCCGGCCGGGTCTCCCCTCTCGACGCCGCTGAAGCCGCGAAGGCGCTGAAGATCCCCGTGTACAGCATCCTCGTGGGCAAGGGCGGCAAGGTCCCCTTCCCCGCCGGTCAAGACATCTTCGGCCAGACCGCCTGGCGCGACGTCGAGATTCCCATCAACCCTGAGCTGCTCACCCAGATGGCCAACATGACCGGCGGCGAATATTTTCGCGCGACCGATCGCGAGACGCTCAAAGAGGGCCTGCAGAAGGTCCTCGACTCGCTCGAGCGCAGCAAGCTGATGGAGGGCGGCGCGATGGCCACCTACCGCGAGCTCTTTCACGAGTTCCTGCTGCTCGCGGCCTTGCTGCTGTGTCTCGAGTTCTTCCTCAAGTCGACCGTGCTGCGGGTGTTCCCGTGACGTGGGCCGCCCTGACGCCCTGGCGCTTCACGCTGCTCGGCTACAAGGCGGGCTTCGCGCAACCGGTGTTCCTGCTGGGCATCGTGCTGGCGCTGGTGCTGGGCGTCATTGCCATCGCCGTCTCGGTGCGCCGCAGCAACCGGCTCTCAAAGGCGGTGCCGAACCGTCTGGCCGATGTGCTCGCGCCCGGTGTCTCGGTGCTGCTGCCGTCATTGCAGAGCTCGGCATACACCGCGGCGCTCGTCTTCTTCGCGCTCGCCCTCGCTCAGCCACAGTGCGGAGAGAAGGCCGAAGTCGCCAAACGCCGCGGCATCGACGTGGTGGTGGCACTCGATGCGTCGAAGTCGATGTACGCGCGTGACGTGACGCCTTCACGCCTGGAGCGCGCGAAGCTCGAGCTCACCTCGCTGCTCGACTCGCTCAAGGGCGATCGGGTGGGCCTGGTGGTGTTCGCGGGCGACGCGTTCATTCAGTGCCCGCTCACCTCTGACTACGCAGCGGCCAAGCTCTTCCTGCGCGCAGTCGATCCCGAGACGATGCCGCAGGGTGGCACCAACATCGGCGCGGCGCTGCTCCTCTCGCGGCAGCTGCTGGAAAACGCAGATCGCGGCGCGAAGGATCGGGTGGTCGTGTTGCTGTCGGATGGTGAAGACGTCACCGGCGACGTCGGCGAAGGCATCGACGCGCTCAAGGAATTCGGCGCGCGCGTGCTCGCCATCGGCATCGGCAGCGACTCTGGTGAACCGATTCCCATTCTCAACAAGAGCGGCGACGTCGTCGGGTACAAGAAGACCGAAGACGGCGTGACCGTGATCAGCCGGCTCGATCGCGCGGGGCTCACCCGCATCGCGTCAGCCACCGGCGGCGAGTTCTTCTACCAACCGCGCGGCGTGGCGATGGGTGAGGTCGTGAAGGTCATCGACTCGCTTCAGAAGAGCGAGCTCGAGAGCCGCGTCACCATGAAGTACGGCGAGGCGTACCAGCCGTTCCTCACCATCGGCATCGGCTTCCTGATCCTCGGCATGCTCATTCTTCCCTCGTGGCGGCGCAGGGCCTCGAAGGTCGCGGTGCTGATGGTCGCGTTGCTCGCCGGTCAAGCGCAGGCCGCAGGTCCTCTGGAAAAGAATCACCCTGAGATCGAGCTGGGCACGAAGGCCTACGAAGCGCAGAAGTTCGACGAAGCGCTCACGCACTACGACGCCGCCCTGCAAGACAAGCCGGCTGATGCACGCGTGCAGTACAACCGCGGGCTGGCGCTCCACAAACTCGGCCGCAACGACGAGGCGAAGTCGGCGTTCCAGTCGGCGCTCGATCTCGATCGGTCGGGTGAGCTGGCCTCGAAGCTTCACTACAACCTCGGCAACGTCGCCGCGGCCACCGGTGACAAGCCGCAAGCCGTGAAGGAGTACCGCGCGGCGCTCCGCAAGAACCCCGAAGACGAGCTCGCGCGCCACAACATGGAAGTGCTGCTCAAGAACCTTCCGCCCGAACAATCGAAGGGAAGCGACGGCGGAACGCCCGATGGCGGTGGGCACGACGGGGGCAAACCCGACGCAGGTCAAGATGGCGGCGTCACCGATGGTGGCTCCGACGCGGGCCGCCCCGATGGTGGCAAACCAGACGGCGGCAATGGAGACGCGGGCCCCAGCGATGCCGGCGCGGATGGCGGCGTCGACGGAGGCGCAGGCAAGGGCGACGGAGGCCAGGGTGACGGCGGCTCAGGCGATGGCGGCCAGGGCGAGAAGGACCAGAAAGGTGATGGCGGCAGTTCCGACCAGGCCAAGCCCGGAGATGGTGGTGCCGACGGCGGCAATGAAGGGCAAGATGGCGGCGCCGCGCAGGAAGGGAAGCCTCAGCTCCTCCCCGATGGCGGCATTGACGTGAGCCGGAAGGATGCTGAGAAACTGCTCGATTCGCTTAAGAGCAGCGAGAAGAACCTTCAGTTGTGGCGTTTCAAACAGAAGACCCCGAAGAGTGACCCCAATGGCAAGGACTGGTAGCGCCATCGTCGTCGCGTTCGTTCTCGTCGCTGCCGCAAATGCGGTGGCGGCCGAGATCGAGGTCACCATGCAGGCCGACCGGGAAAAGGTCGGCACTGAAGACACGTTCCGGCTGGAGATCGTGGTGGCCAACGCACCCGAGAGCTCAGTGCTGCAGCTCCCGGTGGCAGAAGACTTCGAGGTGCTCGGCCGCAGCCAGTCGACGCAGATGAGCTACTCGCTGGGGCCTGGCGGCGCAGGGGTGATCACCCAGGTGCAGAAACACACGCTGACCATGCGCGCCAATCGCACGGGCCAGCTCACCATTCCTGCCGCGGCGGTGCAGACCGCCTCGAAGCTCTACAAGACGCGGCCCGTGACCATCGAGGTGGTGCGCGGCCGGCTCGCGCCCGATCGCACGGTGAAGCGGCAACCGCCGAACAACCCCTTCGGCTTTCCCGGCCTTCCCCCGGGCTTCGGCGGCATGGACGACGATGGCGACCCGCTCGGCGGTCAGCCGAGGCTCGACGATGAGCCGGCCATTCCGCGCGATGACTCCGATCTCTTCCTGCGCATGTCGCTCGACAAGAGCGAGGCCTACGTGGGCGAACAGGTGATGGTGAACATTCACCTCTACTCGCGGGTCGACCTGTCTTCTGTCGACACCGTGACCGCGCCCAAGCTCGATGGCTTCTTGAGCCTCGACTTCAGGGCGCCCAGCCAGCTCACCTCGGAGCAGCGGTTGATCGGCGGCGTGCCCTACCGCGAGTACCTGCTGCGCCAGCGCGCCGTCTTCCCGCTCAAGGCCGGCACGATCACCATCGACGCGCCCGAAGCCGACATCACCACCGGCATCTTCTACGCAGGCCGCCGCGTTCATCGAAAAGGCAACGAGAGCAAGCTGGTGGTGCGCAACCTGCCCCGCGGCCCCGCCACCTCGCTCGTCGGCAGGTGGCGGCTGTCGCGCGAGGTCTCGCAGACCGAAGTCGTGCTGGGTGAGCCGGTGCAGGTGAAGTTCATCTTCGAGGGCCGCGGCAACCTGCAGACCATTCCCATGCCGGCGCTCGGTGCACCTGCCGCCTTCAAGGTGTTCGACCCTGAGACCAACGATCAGACCAAGAACACCAAGACGCACGTCGGCGGTACGCGGGTGGTCGAGTTTACCTTGGTGCCCCAGCAGACCGGCACCTTCGTGCTGCCCGCATTGAGCGTTCCGTACTTCGATCCCGAGGGCCGCAAGTACGAAGAGCTGCGCGTCGATGAGATCACCATTCGCGTGAAGCCTGGCGTGGGCGGCGCGACGGCAGGGCCCAACCTGACGGCGCCGACCGGGCTCGACGGGCCCAAGAATCAGTTGGTCGCAGGCGGCCTCAAGTCGTTGCGCCACACCGCCCGATTCGCAGCGCCCCGAGCGGCGCTCACCACCCG
>JAYTAT010000860.1:0-2882 GCA_043737315.1 Archangium sp. | reverse complement strand
GCGTCAACCACCGCGCCGTCTACCGCCACTTCGCAGACCTCACCTCGCTGCTCGCCGCCGTGGCAGAGCAGGGGTACCGCCAGCTGCTCATCGCGCTGCAGGAAGCGCTCGACTCGGCCAAACGCGCCGCCCCCGAGAAGCGCATGGAAGCGCTCGCCTGTGCCTACGTGGCCTTTGCGATCGATCACTCCGCGCATTACCGCATCATGTTCGGCCGCCGCTTGAACGAAGACGGCCGCTTCCCCATTTTGGAAGAGCTGGTGGCGCTGGCCTTCGAGCTCATCGATGCCGAAGTGCTCGCCGGCATCGAGTCAGGCCGCTTCGTCGCCCGCCCCCGCCGCGAGCTGGTCTTCGCCTTCTGGAGCCTCGCCCACGGCTTCGCGAGCCTCACCCTGGTGCGCCGCATCAAGGTCAAACGGGTGCTGGTTGACCCCTACGTGAAGCAGATCGTCGCGCCCTTCATCGCCGGGCTGCGCGCGCTTTAGAAATCCGAAAAGTTCGGTCTCCGAAGGTCAATCGCCCGCACTGACCTTGAAATGGCGAGCGGTGCTCTTTAATGTCTCCGGTGGAGACTTTTCCATGACAAATGCGATTCGCCTGACTGCAAGCGATGGGTACTGCCTGGCCGGTCGCGTGACGGGCGCGCAGAAGCAAGGCCCGGTCATTCTGGTCAACGGCGCCACCGGCGTGCGCCAGCAGTACTACGCGCGGTTCGCCACCTGGGCGGCAGAGCAGGGCGCCACCGTGCTCACCTGGGACTACCGCGGCATCGGTGAGTCACGGCCGCACCGCCTTCGTGGGTTTCCCGGCACCATGCGCGACTGGGGTCAGCACGATCTCGAAGGCGTCATCCGTTTCGCCGCGAAAGAGTGGGCCGGCCGCCCCCTCGTCGCCATCGGCCACAGCGTAGGAGGCCAGCTGCTGGGCCAACCCGACAGCAACGGGCTGTTATCGCGCGCAGTCACCGTCGGCAGCCAGTTCGGCTCATGGCAGCTGTGGCCGGGCGCGCGGAAGTGGGCGATGGCCGGGCTCTGGTACGGCCTGATGCCCACCGTCACCCACGCGCTGGGCTACTTCCCGGGCTCGTTGGGCATCGGCGCGGATCTCCCCAAGGAGGTCGCGTTGGAGTGGGCCCGCTGGTGCCGCAGCCCCGACTTCTTTCTCGCTCACGGCGTGGCGCGCGAGGGGTACTCGCGCCTGAAGATCCCAGTGCTCGCGTACAGCTTCACCGACGACACCTACGCGCCCAGGGCCGCGGTCGATGCGCTGCACGCGCTCTACGCGCACGCGCAGGTCGAACGCCGTCACCTCGCCCCGCGGGAGCTCGGCACGAAGCAGATCGGTCACTTCGGCTTCTTCAAAGACGAGACGTTGTGGAAGGGTCTGGGCGAGTTCGTGTTCGGAGCGCAGCCGCTCCCGGGGCGCGCATCTGCACGGCCGGACGCCGCGGCCAGCTGAGCTGGTTCGATGGGCCACGTCGAAAGCAGCGTCGGGCACGTTCGAAGAATGGCTCACGGCCCTCAGGTCACGTGGCCGCGACTCGAATTCGACCTGACTTCGAGCGCACCAGCTTCACGCCTTCTTTCGACAAGTGCCGCGCCTGCTCCGTCGCCACCTGAGGCGCGAGCGAGCCATCACTGCGCAGCACCCGCCACCACGGCAAACCCTCGAGCCGGTGCATCGCCTGCACCACCGCGCGCGCTGCCCCGGGTTTGCCCGACATCAAGGCCACCCGCGCGTAGCTCGCCGTCTGACCTTTCGGAATGCCCCGCACCGCGCGATCGACTGCAGTCAACCAGGGCGAGAGCGCAGTCTTCGTCTTCGTCATCATGAAGGAACCGTGAAGGTGTCGTGAGCCCGCCATGAAGCAGCGAGCCAGGCGGCATCGCATTGTTCCCCCCATGAACAAAGCGCTCCTGACCTTCCTCGCCGTCCTGTCCACTGGCTGCGCGATGTCGCGGGCTGCCACGCCTGTGCTGAAGCCGTACGCGCTGACCGCGCCCGCCGAGGTGCTCGAATTGAATCACTTCAGCCGCGATCGCATGGGCGTGGGCGAGGTCGAGCTCCGGCAGATCCTCGCCGCGCCGATCTTCCTCGAGGAGCACGCGCGCATCGGCGTTCTGCCGGTGAGCACCGGCTACGCACCTGATGAGGCCATTCCCGTCGAGACCGCCCCGGCCACGCTCGCCGCAGCCCTCGAAGGCAGCGGCCTGTTCGATCTCGCCTCTGAAATCAGCGCTGACTGGCCGAGCACCTCGGGCACCGCCGGCCTGCGCGAGCTCGCCGCGCGGTATCGCACAGAATATGTGCTGCTCTACCGGCACCGCTTCGAAGACGCGACGCGGCCCAATGGCTTTGCGGCCGGCTTCATCACGCTCATCGGCGCGTTGGTGCTCCCGGGCACCACCATCGAGTCGGCCGGTGTGCTCGAGGCGACGCTCTTCGAGGTGAAGACCGGCACCATTCTCTTCACGGTCAACGAGCGGGTGCGAAAGGAGAAGATGTCGTTGCCCCCCAACGTGCCCGTCAACCTCGCCGACATGCACCGGGCGATGATCGCCGACGCCAGCAAGAAGCTCTCGCAGCAGGTCCTTTTGCGCTGCCAGAGGCTGGTGGCCACCCGCCCCGCAAACGGTGCGCCCGTCGCCGAGCTCGTTCCCAGTACTTGAAGGCGGTTGGGCGGGGGCATGTGTGATGCATTTCTTTCGCGTCATGCGTACTTCCGTTTTCCTGGTCATTGCCCTCGCGGCGCCGGTGTTTGCCCAAGGCAGCATTTTCCCCGACGACGCCACCCAGAAGGCCGCCAAGCGCTTCGAGCCTTCGACCATCTCTGAAGAATCGCGCGCGTTCCTGAAGACCAAAATGAAGCGCCACGGCAAGGA
>JAYTAT010000859.1:0-7148 GCA_043737315.1 Archangium sp. | reverse complement strand
AAGTCGGGTCGCGCGACGTGGCCGACACGATGCCTGAGATCGATCTCACGACGCCTGAGCCCAAGCCGAACAAGAACGTGGCGAAGAAGGACACCCCGGCGCCCGAAGAGAAGAAACCCGGGCCCAAGGCCAAAGATCCGAACGATGAGCCGGAGGACACGCTGTGAACCGCTCCCTAATTGCAGCAGCAGTCGGTGTCGGCCTCTCGTTGAGCGGCTGCGCCACCACGTCGAGCAGCAGCACCGCAGAGACCAAGACCAGGGTCAGCGGCCCGAGGGTTCAGCAGGTCAACGCGAACGGTGACGCGCAGGGTGAGGTGGTGCCGCAGATCTCGAGCAAGGCGAAGTTGATCTTCGACGACGCGCTCAAGAGCTACGACACCCAGAAGAAGAAGGGCGGCCCGATCGATTACCAGGGCTTGGAGAAACGTTTCCGCGCGGCGGTCGACGCCGACCCGAACCTTGCTGAGGCGACCTACAACCTGGGCGTCCTGGCGGATCGCCAGGGCAAGACCAAAGAAGCCGTGGCCCTTTACAAGGAGGCGCTGGAGAAGAAGCCCACGTTGCGCCAGGCGGCGGAGAACCTGGGTGTCATCGCGCAGAACAACGGCGATGAGGCGGGCGCAACGCGCATCTACACGGACATCCTGAACAACTACCCCGACGATGCCGGCAGCCGCGCGCGTCTGGCCGAGCTCAGCCGCCGCAAGGGTGACCTCGACCGGGCCATCGAGCTGTCACGCGAGGCGCTGTTCCGCGACCCGAAGACGCTGCAGGCCTACAAGACGATGATGCAGGTCTATTACGAGCAGAAGCAGTTCTCTTTGGCGCGGTTGATCGCGCTGCGGGCGAGCAAGCTCGATGACGCCGACCCCGAGATCTTCTACACGCTGGGGCTCATCAACCTGTCCGAGAAGGAACCCGTCAAGGCGCGCGCGCAGTTCAAGCGGGCCGTCGAAGCGCGGCCTGACTTCCTGCCGGCGCACTATCAGCTGTGCCAGATGGCCTTCGAGAAGGAGGACTACCAGGGCGCCGAGGAGCACCTGCGGCGAATTCTGCAGAGCAACGGCAAGAACACCGACGCGCTGCTGAACCTGGGCGTCGCGTACAAGGGCATGGGCCAGCTCGACAAGGCGATGGCCACCTACGACGAGGTGCAGAAGCTCAACTCGGAGATGCCTGAGCTCTACTTGAACCGCGGCATCATCATCGCGCTCAAGGGCGACCCGGATAAGGCGATCACCCTGTTCAAGACGTACATCGCGCGGAAGGGTGAGGCGGGGCTGGGTATGGATCACCCGGTTCACAAGCTGATCGAAGAGCAGGAGGCGGTGCTCAAGCAGCGTGAAGAGGACAAGCGCATCGCCGCCGAGGCCGCGAAGATGGAAGAAGAGATGAAGAAGGTCGAAGCCGCTGCGGCCGAGGAAGAGAAGGCGAAGAAGGAAGAGGCGTTCCAGAAGCAGAAGCAGGACGCTAAGAATCCCCCTGCGAAGGCCGATGCGAAGGGTGGGGCGGCTGCTCCGGTTGCGGCCCCTCCGCCGGAAAAGAAGGAAGAGGCCAAGAAGCCTGCCCCGGCGCCTGCACCTGCCGCCAAACCTTCTGCCCCCGCGCCGAAGGGCGAAGAGCCGGAAGACGGCCTGTAAAAAACCCCTTCCCTCTCCCCGCCTCGCAGGGAGAGGGGGGGCAATCAGTCCTTCCCACGGCTCAGGATCATCTTCATCCACTTCACCGCGAACTTCCGGCGGTTGCCCTCGATCATGAACGCGGGAATTGACCCTGCGGGATCGGTGAACACCAGGTACGTGACCTGGGTCTTGCCATCCGCCCCGCGTTCGAACTTCCACTCGCCGCGAAGCTTGGTGATTCGCACCCACCCTGAGGGCTTCGAAGGCGCGACCTCATTGGCCGCTTCGAACGTCATCCGGCACGAGTCGTCGCTGGTGCGAATGCGTTTTGCGCGCACGGCATAGTCGCGGTTGCTCACCACCGGCGGGTTGATCTGGTCGTAGGTGACGCGCTCGTCGGCCGACTCCGAGATGATCTTGCGCGACTTGAGATCGGGCTCTTCAGGGTCGAACTTGCCGTCACCGAACGCGGCGTCACACAGCGAGCCTGGGCTCTTGCGGGTCGTGGTGGTGAGCCGAAGTTCGACGAGATCCGAACCGGTGACGGGGCGCGACTCGATCAACATGCCGTCGGTCTCGTCGACCCTGGTGAACTCCGCCGGACCCGCATGAAGCAACAGCGCAAGACTCAGTTCGATCATGAAGGAAGCTGCAGCTTTCTGGTCTGGTTGGCCATGATTTGAATCGTGGAACGACGGGGCAAGAGCCGGCGGAGCAAGAACGAGGCGAAGCGGTTGAAGCGCCCTGGAATGAGAACGGGCCCATGCCCCAGGGCGTCGAGCGCCTCACGCACCACCTCTTCGGGTTGCTGCATGCCGGGTGGCGCTTTCGAGACGGCCTTGAGCAGGTTGGGCGTCGCGGTCGCGCCCGCACACACCGAGAGCACATCGACCCCTTGGTCGCGCAGCTCGGCCCACAGGCCTTCCGCCAGCGAGAGGTTGAACGACTTCGTCGCCCCGTAGGTGGACACGAACGGAGAACCCTGGAACGCGGTGAGCGACGAGAGCAGCACCAGCCCGCCCCGGCCCCGCTTCACCAGCCGCGGTGCGAAGTGATGGGCCACCGCGGTGGGTGTCTTCACGTTCACGTCGATGGCGCGCAGGTTCTCGGCCAGGGACTGCTCGAGAAAGGGCCCGATGGGCGAGAGCGCGGCGTTGTAGATGACCAGGCCCACATCCAACTCGCGGGTGAACAAAGCGATGCGTTCTGCGGCGTCAGGCGAGGCGAGATCGAGCGGCAGGCACTTCGTTTCGCCGGGCAGGGTGGCCGCGAGCTCCCTGAGCACTTGCTCCCGCCGCGCGATGAGGACCACCTTGAGCCCCCGCGCGCTCAGCTGTTTTGCGAACTGCGCGCCCATGCCTTCGGAGGCGCCTGCGACCACGGCCCAGGGCCCGTATGTGTTGGCGAACATGTCAGTAGGGCTTCTGCCCGATGTAGTTCCCGGCGGGATCGTAATCGCACACGAAGAAGAACCAGGTGCCCGTGCCGAAGGGGCTGTTCGCGGTGCAGCGGTGCTGCGCGCAGCCGACCCCGACGCTCGAGCGCCAGACGATCTGCGTGTAGTGGCCGCAGGCTTGACCCAGCCGGCAGGTGTTGGTGCCGTACGTGTAGTCAGAGCTCTCGGAAGCCCAGTCGCTCACCACGGCTGCTGCGGTCAGCTCGCGCGTGCTGGCCGAAAGGTTCTCGCCCAGCCTGTTGGGATCACGGTGTTCGAAGTTGCACCGCGCGGCCCACTCTTCAGCCAGCACCTGAGCGCTCGGGCTCCAGCGCATGGGAGGCAGCGGCGTGCCCGGCGCCGGCATGACGTTGACGCGCACGGTGTTGTGCGCCGTCAGCACGGCCTCCTGGAAGGCGGTGAGCTGGGGCCCGGCATCGACCACCACGCCCGCGTCGGGGGTGATGGACGCGCCGCCGCACCCCGCCAGCAGGAAGGCCAACCAGGCCCTCATGGCGTCTTCGGCTTCGCGCCGCGGATGATCTCGTACGACGCCTTCTTGCCATCGATGGTCAACAGCGCCGCGAGGCCGTAGCTGGTGGTGCCGTCATTGAGCTTCCACGGCAGCGGGTTGGCCGAGCCCTGGTTGACGAACAGGGCAGGGTGCAGCTTCTTCTGCGCCACCGGCTTGCCGGTCACATCGGTCGCGCGCCCCGCGGCCTCGAGGATGTGGCCGTGAATGCCAAAGGAGATCTTCGCCCTGGTGATGAGCTCCTTCAGGTGCGGATCACCGACGTTGTCAGCGCCCGGCACGTAGTCGATCGCCTGCTGGCCCATCTGCCGCGGCGGGCCGTGCGTGAGCAGCACCACGGTGTCATCAGCCGCCGCCGCAGCGCGCTCGAGCGCATCGAGGTCCTTCTCTTTGTAGATGCAGCCTCCCGCGAGGTGCAGGTACGCCTTGTCGTGGTACCCGCCCAGGCCGATCACGTCGACGCCGTCACCGTCGTAGCGGCGGATGACGTCGAGGTTGAGCAGGTGCGTGGCGCCCGCCTTGCGCTGCTTGAGGATGGCGAAGTTGAGGGCAGCGCCGCGCTCCATGTTGCCGGCGACGACCAGCAGGGGCCTCGCGGTGACCTTGCCCAGGTACTCGAGGATCTGATCGAGCACGTCGGGGTCTGAGCTGCTGTCGCCCCCGATCACGATCGCGTCGACGTCGGCCTTCTCGAAGCCGGCGATGAAGCTGTCGAGCATCGCCCTTGTCTCAGGGTCGAGATCCTTGATGCCGGCGAGCAGGCCCAGCACCGGCTTCTTGCCCGTGCGCGCCTTGAGCCGGGTGACCTTCACCGTGCCGCCGGTGTGCTCGAAGCGCCAGCCTTTGCGCTCCTTCACGTCGGCGGGCGAGAAGTGCTCGAAAGGAGCATTGCAGTCGAACTGGTAGCGCTCTTCCCAGGCAGAAAAATCCTCAGCGAGGGCAAGCGAGGAACAGAGCAACACGCAGCACAGGAGGCGCAAGTCAGAATCCCTTCTTCTTCGAAATGGCGGGGTCGGTCACGGCTTCGGCTTTCGCCGCGGGCATTTCAGGAACGGTGGGGCGCTCGAGCATGAAGCTGCGGGTCTCTTCGCGGGAGAAATCGAGGGGCTGCGAGACGTCGACGCTGCCCTTGGCCAGTGACTTGAACCTGAGCTGCCACTCGTCGCGTTCGCTGAGCGCGCGCGCCCGGCCATCGCGTTCCTTATCGATCATCCGGCCCAGCGCCTCGATGCGCAGGTTCAGCTGATCGCGCTCGGCAACGAGGTTGGCGGCGACCTGCCGCTCGGCATCGAGCGCGAGGCGCAGATCGTCGGTCTCGTTCTTCTTCGGGGCGGCCAGCTTGACGTGGAGCTGTCGTGCCAGAGCGCGCGCCTCATCACGCTCGGCCTGCAGCTTGTCGGCCTGTGCCTTGAGCTTGAGGGCGATGTCGCGCGCCTCGCGGGTGGCGGCCGACTCTGCGCCCATGCGGGCTTCAGCTGCGGCGAGCTGCGACTGCAGGGCTTCGCTGCGTGCGACCGCCTGCTTCAAGTTCGCCTCGAGGTCGGGATCGGGCTGTGAACGGGCTGCGGCGACGGCGCTGCTGGCGCGAAGGGTCTCGATCTCGGCTTCGAACTGGGTGCGAGTTTGGGCCGCGGCCACGAGGTCGTTGGCCAGATCGATCTCGAGCTGAACGCGGGCCGCGTTCGCGGCTTCGAGGTCGGCTTCGAGGGTTGCGCAGGTGGCCTGGGCGATCTCGAGGTCGGCCTTCAGTTGCGGCTGCCCCTCCGAACCCGCGCGGAGCGTTTCAAGGTCTCCTTCGAGCGTGGCACGCGCTGCGTACGCGGCCTCGAGATCGACCATCAGCTGCGTCTGCGTGACGGTGGTCTCGGACGACGTTGTCCGAAACGAAGCCACTTCAGCCTCGAGCCGAGAATGGTCAGCGCGCGAGGATTCGAGCTCGGCGCGCGATGCCTCCAACTCGGCACGTAGGGTCTGGGCCGCCTCACTGGCCGTCGAACGGAGCGTCGCGGTCTCGCTCTCGAGTTGTGCGTGGGCGGCGCGCGATGTCTCCAACTCGGCACGAAGGGTCTGGGCCGCCTCACTGGCTGTCGAACGGAGCGTCGCGGTCTCGCTCTCGAGTTGTACGTGGGCGACGCGCGATGCCTCCAGCTCGGCACGAAGGGTTTGGGCCGCCTCAATCGCTGCCGAACGGAGCGTCGCGATCTCGGTCTCGACTTGTGCGTGGGCCGCGCGCGCGGTGTCGAGTTCGGCGCGGAGTGCCTCGGCGTCCGCCGCCTCGCCCGCAGTTGCGCGGAGCGTCGCGTTCTCCGTCTCGAGTTGAGTGCGCGCGGCGTACGCGGCTTCGAGATCAATGGCGATCTGAGCTGCGTGCTCAGCGGCATTCCCCTTGACGGACTCGAGTTCGGCCTCGAGCCGGGTCCCAGACGCTTCAAGTTCTGCACGCTCGGCGTTCGATGCCTCGAGATCGCTCTGGAGTTGCGCGCTTCCTCCCTCACCGGCGGCGGTCTGCAGCGCCTGAAGCTGCGTTTCCAGCTGAGTGCGCGCGGCGTACGACGTCTCGAGATCGCTCATCAGCTGAGCCGAGCCGCCTTCCGAAATCGCGGCCCGGAGCGCCTCAACTTCCGCCTCGAGCTGAGTGCGCGCGGCGTACGACGTCTCGAGATCGCTCATCAGCTGAGCCGAGCCGCCTTCTTCCATCGCTGCGCGGAGTGCCTGAACTTCGGCCTCGAGCTGAGTACGCGCGGCGTACGACGTCTCGAGCTCGCTCATCAGCTGAGCCGAGCCGCCTTCTTCCATCGCCGCGCGGAGCGCCTGAACTTCGGCCTCGAGCTGAGTGCGCGCGGCATACGAGGACTCGAGCTCGCTCATCAGCTGAGCCGAGCCGCCTTCTTCCATCGCCACGCGGAGCGCCTGAACTTCGGCCTCGAGCTGAGTGCGGGCGGCGTACGACGTGTCGAGATCGCTCATCAACTGAGCCGAGCCGTCTTCTTCCATCGCCACGCGGAGCGCCTGAACTTCGGCCTCGAGCTGAGTGCGCGCGGCATACGAGGCCTCGAGATCGTTTGACTGCGTCGCGGCGCGAAGGGCCTGCACTTCAGCCTGCGCTGCCTCGAGATCGCGGGTGAGCTGAAACGTCGCCCCGGTGTCCGAGGACTTTGCGCGAAGTGCCTCGAGCCCGACGCGGGCCTCGTCGAGTTCAGCCGCGAGCTCCTGACGCTCCCGCCGTGCCGTCGCGAGGGCGAGTTCCCGCGCTTCGCTCTCGTGCTTCACCGCGTCGTCGATGGCGGCGACACGGGCGCGCGCGTCGTCACGTTCAGCCGAGATCTGACTCGAGCTGCCAAGGTAGGCCGATTCGCTCGCGACCAGCTTTTCCCGAGATTCATCCAATGAAGCGGAGAGCTCGGCGACCTTTTCCCTGGTGAATTCGAGCTCGCTGGCCTTCTCGCGAGCTGCTTCGGTCGCCGCCTCGAGCTTCTGCCGCGACTCCTCGAGGGCGACGGTCAGCTGCGCGTCTTTCTGTTCCAACCGCGCGCGCACTTGCGACAGTTCGCCCATCA
>JAYTAT010000858.1:0-7151 GCA_043737315.1 Archangium sp. | reverse complement strand
CTTCGACGGACTCTTCCTTGGGCAGGTGCGAGATACCGACCACCTTCTCGGTCGAATCGTCGAGCGTGATCAACCGCACGCCCTGCGTGTTGCGGCCGATGACGGAGATCTCCCTGACCCCCATGCGGATCAGCACGCCACCCGAGGTCACCAGCATCACCTCGTCGTCGTCCTTCACCTGCACCGCACCCACCACCGGGCCGTTTCGCTCGGTGGTCTTGATGTCGATGATGCCCTTGCCGCCACGGCCCTGCACCCGGTACTCGTCTTCGGCCGTGCGCTTGCCGTAGCCGTTCTCGGTGACGGTGAGCAGCGTGGTGCCCTTCTCGACGACCTCGGCCGAGACCACCGCGTCGCCTTCTTCCAGGGTGATGCCCTTCACGCCGAACGCGGCGCGGCCCATCGAGCGCACCTCGGTCTCGTTGAACCGAATCGACATGCCCTGCGCGGTGCTGATGATGACGTCTTTCGTGCCGTCGGTGATCTTCACGCCGACCAGCGCGTCGCCGTCGTCGATGCCCAGCGCCTTCAAGCCCGACGAACGAACGTTCTCGAACGCGGTCAGGTCGGTGCGCTTCACCACGCCTGCGCGGGTGACGAAGAGCACGAACTTGTTCTCTTCGAACTCACGGGTGACCAGCACCTGCGCGAGCTTCTCGCCTTCCTGGAACTGCACCAGGTTGACGATTGGCTTTCCCTTGCCCGAGCGGCTGCCGAGCGGAATCTCGTGCACGCGCAGCCAGTACAGCTGGCCGCGGCTGGTGATGGGCATCAGGTACGCGTGCGTGCTGGCCACGAAGAAGTCGGTGACGAAATCTTCTTCCTTCGTCGTCGCTCCCGTCTTGCCGCGGCCACCACGACGTTGCGCGCGGTACTCGGAGACCGGGGTGCGTTTCACGTAGCCTGCGTGGCTGAGCGTGACGACCATGTCTTCGTCGGCGATCAGATCCTCGTTCGACATCTCACCGACTTCGCCCACGATCTCCGTGCGGCGGGGGTCGGCGTAGCGCTCGCGGATTTCTTTGAGCTCGCTCTTGATGACGGTCAGCAGCGAAGACTCGTTGGCCAGAATGTCTTCGAGCTTGGCGATCTCGCGCGACAGCTCGAGCAGCTCCATGAAGAGCTCTTCTTGCTGCAGGCCGGTCAAGCGCTGCAGGCGCATGTCCAGAATGCTGCGGGCCTGCAACTCGGAGAACCCCGGGTCGTACTGACGCGAGATGCCGGTGTACCGGGGCTCGGCGGCCTGCGCGCGGGCGGCGATCGCATCCATCGACTTCTTCGCAGACGAGAGGTCGAGCCGGGGCAGGTGCTTGAAGCTCGGCGACTCGTAGAGCGAAGGCGAGACGATGTTCATCAACGCCCAGCGCGCCTCATCGGGGTCCTTCGACGCGCGGATGGTGGCGATGATGTGGTCGAGGAAATCTTTCCAGCTGGTGGCGACCAGCAGGCCTTCCACGATGTGCAGGCGATCTTTGGCCTTCTTAAGCTCGAAGCGGCTGCGGCGGGTGACGACTTCACGCCGGTGAATGATGAACTTCTCGAGGATCTCCTTGAGGCCCAGGGTGCGCGGCTGGCCCTGGTCGATCGCCAGCATCTGAATGCCGTAGCTGATCTGCAACGAGCTGTTCTGGAACAGGTTGTTGCGCACGATGTCGGTGACCGCGTCACGCTTGAGCTCGATCACCACGCGCACGCCGTCTTTCAGGCTCGAGTGATCTTCGATGTTGCTGATGCCCTCCACACGCTTCTCGCGCACCAGGTCGGCCAGCTGCTTCACCAGCACCTCTTTCTTCAGCTGAAAGGGGATCTCCTTGATGATGATGGTCTCGCGGCCGTTCTTCTTGTCGACCTCGACCTCGACCCGCGCGCGAATGGTGATGGAACCACGCCCTGTCTCGTACGCCCGGCGAATGCCCTCGCGCCCCGCGATGATGCCGGCGGTGGGGAAGTCGGGGCCCTGCACGAACTTCATCAGGTCTTCCCAACGCGCCCTGGGGTTGTCGATCAGATGCACCGTGGCGTCGATGACCTCCCCCAGGTTGTGCGGGGGAATCTTGGTGGCCATACCGACCGCGATGCCGTCGCTGCCGTTGATGAGCAGGTTGGGAAACCGCGAGGGCATCACCACCGGCTCGCGAAGCGAGTTGTCGTAGTTGGGCTGGAAGTCGACGGTGTCCTTGTCGAGGTCGTGGAGCATCTCTTCGACGAGGCGCTCCATGCGAATCTCGGTGTACCGCATGGCGGCCGGTGAATCGCCGTCGAGCGAACCGAAGTTGCCCTGGCCATCGATGAGCGGCGCGCGCATCGACCACGGCTGCGCCATGCGAACGATCGCGTCGTAAACCGACTGGTCGCCGTGCGGGTGATACTTGCCGATGACGTCGCCCACGATGCGCGCCGACTTCTTGTACGGGCGCGCGTGCGTGTTCGAGAGATCCTGCATCGCGTAGAGCACCCGGCGATGCACCGGCTTGAGGCCGTCACGCACGTCAGGCAGCGCGCGCCCGACGATGACGCTCATCGAGTAGTCGAGGTAGCTCTTGCGCATCTCCTCTTCGATCGAGCGCTGCACCAACGTGCCGATGTTCGAGGGCGGCGCAGGGGGGGCCGGAGGTGCCGCGGGCGGGTCTTTGATTTCGTCTGACATCGGTGCGCTGAATTACCCCGCGCGACCCGCTGAGGCAACGAAGGAAACAGGCGTGTAGCGCCTGTTTTTCTCAGTATTTTCAGGCGATTACAGACGCCGAACGGAAGGTCAGGCGAACGCTTGCTCGAGCTTCGCGAGCACGCGCTTTTCTGCATCAGAAACGCGGAAGGCGACGCCCATGAAACCACCCGAGGCCTCGGCCACGGTGAGCGCGCGGCCCAGCACGGTGGTCTTCAGCAGCGCCTTGTCGTCGGCCTTCATGTGCGCGACGAGCGCCTGCACGTAGCCGACCCAGAGGGTGTGCCAGGTCTGCTCGGGCTTCTCGGCGATCCACTTGCTCAGGTACTCGTACGCGGGGCTCGCCTTCTCGAGGCCGATGCTCTTGGAGGCCTCCATGATGGAATCGCGCTCCTTCGCGTCGATGGCGCCGTCAGCCCACGCCACTTCGATGACCGGGTAGAGCGACATCACCAGCGTGGCCGCGCCGCCCAGCTTCAGCTCGGAGAGCGCCTCGAGCACCTTCTCGTCGGTGATGCCGGTGAGCCTCTGCAGCGCTTCCTTCGAGCTCCCCCTGGTGGCGGCGTCCTTCATCTTCTGGACGAGTTCCTTCTCGTGCTGCTGAAAGAACTGATCCTCGAGAGCCTTGCGGCGGTCGTCCATTGAGTCGGTAGCCATGCGGCGGTGTTTGCCAGCGCGGGCCCGCGACTTCAACTGCCAACCTCGTGACTACCGCCGGCGCGAGCGGGCCTTCACGTCGACGGTCGAGTGGGTCAGCCAGTAGCGCAGGTCTTCGGTGAGCCCACCCTTCTGGGCTGCGGTCTCCGGTGAAGTGGGCAGACCGAGCACCAGCTTGGGCCGCTCTTCGCGCTCCCGCAGCAGGCGCACCACGAAACGTTGGGTCACCGGGGGCAGCACGGTCACGTCGGGCACGTAGACCACCGCGCGGGCGTTGGTGACGGCGCGCTCGAGGGCCTCGGCATCTTTGGCCTCGATGAACCCGGCGCCTGCGATTTCGTGAGTCGCGGCGACCGCGAGCGCACGGCGATCGGCTTCGGTGCCGCCGTACAGCAACGCAGAGACCCGGTTCTTCTTGAGCGCGTCGAGCGAGTAGGTCATCGGCTTTCTTTTAACTGCATTCTAGAGACGCCGCTGCGCGCAGAGCGCTTCGGTCATTTCCGGGGTGACACGGAAGAGCGGCACCGGGTGGGTCTTGCCCTTGACGCGCACGGGGCTCAGCGGCTCGAGCGCACCGACGAGAGAGAGCGCCGCTGCGGTTCCTTCACCGACCAGGATCTCGCCTTGCCCCGCGAGTGAACAGAGCCGGCTGGCCACGTTCACCGTCTCGCCGATGCAGGTGTACTCGGTGCGCCGCGTGTTCCCCAGGCTGCCAGCGAGCACGGGCCCGGTGTCGAGCCCGATGCCCAGCTCGAACTGCGGCCCGTCGGGGTTCTGGGCGTTGAGCGCGCGCAGCTCTTCGTGCATGCGCAGCGCGGCGCTCACGGCCGACGAGACGTCATCCTGGTGGCGAACGGGCGCGCCCCACACGGCCATCAACCCCTCGCCCAGGAACTTGTCGAGCGTGCCGCCCCACTCGAGCACCGCGAAGGCGAGCCGGCCGAGCACGTCGTTGAGCATGCGCATCACTTCTTGGGGCGGGCGCGACTCGGCGAAGGCTGTGAAGTTGCGGATGTCGGCGAACAACACCGTCACCTCGCGCCTTTCACCGGTGAGCACGATGTCACCATGACGAACGATCTCTTCGACCACCGCCTCTGAGGTGTAACGGGCGAAGAGCCGGCGCATGCGTTCGGTCTCGCGGGTGCGGCGCAGCACGGCCTCGACCCGCGCGCCGAGTTCTTCCATCGAGGCGCCCTTGTTCACGCAGTCATCGGCGCCTTCGCGAAGGCCTTTGACCCGCTGCGTATCGGCGTCGTTGGCGGTGAGGATGATCACCGGCACCGAATGCGTGGGCCCGTATTTGAGCCGCCGGCACACTTCGCTGCCGTCGATGCCGGGCATGTCGAGACAGGTGAGCACCAGGTGCGGCTTGATGACGTCGATCTGCTCGAGCGCGAGGAACGGGTCGTTGAAGCAGGTGACCTCGTACCCCCGGGCGGTGAGCGCCTCTTGCACCAGGGCGCAGGCCAGCTCGCTGTCGTCGATCACCAGCAGGCGCTGGCCGTTGGAGGGCACCGCGTTCTCGTTTGCGGCAGCGCCAGCGGGCTCCGTGCTGGGTGACATGCGGGCCTGCAGCCCGAGCG
Organism: Archangium sp.; assembly: GCA_043737315.1. Taxonomy (GTDB): domain Bacteria; phylum Myxococcota; class Myxococcia; order Myxococcales; family Myxococcaceae; genus Archangium_A. The sequence goes on along the minus strand of JAYTAT010000858.1, from coordinate 2,243 downwards.
ATTCGTAGAGCTGCTTGTGATCGATGGCGCCCTGCTCGACCAGCACTTCGCCGATGCGCTTGCCGGTCTTCTGCTGCGAGGCGAGGCCTTGCTCCACCTGCGCTTCGGTGACGTAGCGGAGGCCGACGAGGATTTCCCCGAGCGGCGGGCGATCGAGCACCACCGCGTCGCCCTTCCGCACGGCGAACGACAGGGCACGCTGGAGCTGGCCGCGGGTGAGGTAGCCCAGCGAGAGCAACGACTCACCGACCCGGCTGCCGGTCAGCGGCTGCAAGGCCAGCGCCTCCTGCACCTGGCCCTCGGTGACCAGGCCTTGCTCAATGAGGAAGTCGCCGAAGCGGCGAACGGGGTCGGTCATGAGGCGAGCCCGAAGTGTACTCAATGCCCGCGCCGCTTCACGTTTCTGACCCTGCCCGTCAAAGTGACCGTCGTTTTCAGAAGACCTTGTTGAGCCAGACCTGCAACCCGACGCCGAAGCGGCCGTTGGACAAGACGGCGAAGTCGACGAACAGGTCGAGCTGGAAGAACCCGAAGAGCAGCAGGTGCGCGCTGGGGCCGACACCGACGCCCACGCGCGGAATGACCAGGCCGGTGTCACGCTGCTCGTCGCCCCAGACCAGGCCCTTGGTGAAGACGCCCGCTTTGATGACGTCGCGCAGCAAGCTGTAGCGGTACTCGACGCGCAGGCCCGCCGCTCGACGCAGCCACACGTCGCCGAACACCCCAGGCAGGTGTTGGCCCATCGCTTCTTCGAAAGGAAAGAGCACGTCGCCGCCCATCCACGTGGCGCGCACGCGGAACCAGAGGTCGTGCCAGCCGAAAGGAACCACCAGCTGGTACTCGAGCCGGGCTTCACCAAACGGTGGCAAATCGAAGCGTCCCAGGTTGGCGGAGACGCGGCCTCCGACGGCCAGCGCGTGGCGGCGATCCCAGCGGCCGGCCCCGTCGAAGAAGGTCAGCTCGAGCCGGGCGTCACCGTACGCACGCAGGCGAGACTCGGTGTTGAGCGGAATGCTGGCCTCGAGCCGGCCCTCGCCGAGTTGATACCCGCCGACCCAGAAGTGCTGCAGCCCCCCGCCCACCTGCAAAATCAGCCGACGGTGCGGGCGCAGCTGAACGTTGCCAGAGATTTCGGTGCGTACAGAGAGGAAGCTCTCGAGGCCGAAGTCACGGCGTTGGCGGATCAGCAGCTCGCTGAACAGTTGCACGAAGGGGCGCGTGTCGGTGCCGTCGAGTGGCGGCGCGTACCAGAGCGCTTCACCTGCCACCCGCGAGGGGACCACGTAGACGTGATCGCGGGGGATGTCGTTGCGCAGCGCGAGCCCCCCCCAGAGCGCGACCCGCCAGCGATCGTCGTGCAGCGCCATTGACCCGCCCTGCGTGTTGACGCCCAGCTCGAGGCCGTTGAGGTAGCTGGTGCGCACGGACAGGCCGACGCCGGTGTTCCAATCGGGCGGGCCGAAGGTGAAGTGCAACTCGTACCGTTTGCCCGGGCGAAGCAGCGTACGCCCTGAGAGCAACAGGGAAGGCGTGGCCTCGAGCTGGGCGCTGTCGTGCCGGGGTGGAGTGGTCTCCACCAACTGCCAGACCGGCGGCTCGATGCCCAACGCCTCGGCGCGTTCCGCCACCTCGCGCTCGAGGTGCGGCCGGTTGAACACTTCTCGCGGCAGGTTGAGCGCGAGCCGAAAGCGCAGCATGCGCACGGTGAAACGGCCGCGGAAGATGAGCCGCTCCAGCTGGCCTTCGTCGATGTGCAGGGTGAGGCCGTCGGGGTCGACCGTCGCCGAGACCTCGGCCAGCTCGTAGCCGCTTCGCAAAAGGAACTCGTGCACCTGCGCTGAGAGCTGACCGGCCGTCACCAGATCCAGACGCGCGCCCTCGGGGAACTGCAGAACGTTCGCGTAGACCGCGTCGGGCAAGACGAGGTTGCCCTCGATGCGCACGGGAAACGGCGGTGTGCCTGCGTCAGCCTGGGTGACGAGCAGGCTGAGCAGCAGTGGCCAGATCACGGTGACGACCATCACGTCGCCGGGGTGCGAAGGCCTTCCCGACTCTGGGGAGGCTCAGTGGCGGCCGACCCGGAACAGCGCCATCAGGATCTCGAACAGAATGAGCAACACCACCATCGCCTCGAGCGTCAACGCGCGGCTGGTGTCGGTCTCACCCTTGAGCAACCCGTACGTCTGCTGCAGCAACCGGTGCTTGCGGGTGACCTGCTCTGACCAGCGGCTGATGCGCAGCTC
>JAYTAT010000857.1:0-2890 GCA_043737315.1 Archangium sp. | reverse complement strand
TCGAGACCATCAGCTTCCCGACGATCTCGGGCGCGACCTACGTGGTCGTGCTGCAGGGGTATGGGCAGGTGAGCGGCAACTACAACGTGTCCATGTCGATCACGAGCCCATGAAAACTCTCCTCATTTCTACGCTGCTGCTCCTCACCGCCTGCTCCACGTCGAAGAAGGTTCCCCAAGCGCAGCTCACGCAGAAGCCGGGAGCGCCCACCTCGCTCGAGGCCGAAGTGAGCTCGAACGGGGCCGTGCTGCGCCTGCGCTTCGATGGGCCTGGTGAAAACGTGGCCGTCATCGTCTCGGGCATCGACGGCGTGACGGTCACCAGTTCAGCCGAAGCGGTCTCAGGCGCCAAAGTGAAGACCAGCGAAGTGCGAGTGCTCGAGGTTGCCTTCACGGGGCGCGGCCACCTGGTGGTGAACGTGCAGGGCACCTTCAACGGGGCGAAGCAGTCCCGAGTGCACACCGTGGCCATTGGCGACGTGGTGCTCAAGAACGATGGCAAAACCCAGACCACGACCGACGGGGACGCGATCAAACTGATCCCCTGAGGGTGGGGGAGAGGCCAAACATGTCTGAAAGCACGAACGACCTCAGCCACCTGCCGAAGCCCGAAGCCTGGCGCCAATTGGAAAGCCAAATCGACGCCATCCTCGACGGCGTGAACGACGACATCACCGCGATGGCGACCATCAGCTGCCTGGTGCACCACGCCTTCAACCACTTGTGGACGGGCTTCTACCGGGTGGTCACCCCGGGAAAGCTGCTCCGGGTCGGCCCCTACCAGGGCACCCTGGGCTGCCTCGAGATTCCCTTTGGCAAGGGGGTATGCGGCACGGCCGCCGCGACGGGCAAGACCCAGCTGGTGCCCGACGTGCACGCCTTCCCGGGCCACATCACCTGTGATTCCCGCAGCGCCTCGGAAATCGTGGTGCCCGTCTTCAACCGTCAGGGAGCCCTGATCGCGGTCTTTGACGTCGACTCAGCCCACCCATCTGCCTTCGACCCGGTCGATTCGTTGCACCTGGAGCGGCTGCTTGAGCGGTTCCGGGATACCTGAGGGCTGGTTTCGAGCCCGTTGATCCGATAGGACGCGCCCGGTTCGGCGGGGAACCGCTCTAGAAGTACCGAAATTTCAGAGGAATCATGACTGACCAGAAGAAGCCGCTGCCCACGTTTGGGGACGTAATGTCAGGCCGTGCCACCGCCAAGCCGGGTGAGCGCGGAGACCGCAAGAACAACGATCGCGACGAGCGAAAGCCGCGCGAAGAGAAGCGTCCGGGGCCGATGGTGGTGGTGAAGCGCTCAGGCGTGGTGGTGGAGACCAAAGCAACGGTCACCCCCTCTGCCGCAACGGTCACCCCCGCTTCCAATGGCGAGACCGAGGCCAGGACCGAGACCGCGCCGAAGCCGGTGGTGCCGACGCACTCCGTGGCCGACGAGGTCACCGAGTCGGAATCTTTCGAGTCGATGTTCGAGAAGCACGCCCGTGATGGCGGCGTGCCGACGCGCAAGCAGCTGCCGCGCGTGGGTGAGAAGGTCACCGCGAAGATCTTCCAGCTCGGCGCCGAGGTGGTCTTCGCGACCATCGGCAAGCACGAGGGAATGATCGATCTCGACGAGCTCAAGGATGATGAGGGCATTCTGCGCTACGGCGTGGGCGACGAGGTCGAAGCGTTCGTGATGGAGACCGGCGCCAGGGGCATTCAGCTCTCGCGCAAGCTCTCCAAGGGCGCGGCGTCTTTGTCGATGCTGATCGATGCCAGGCACTCTGGCCTGCCGGTCGATGGCCTGGTGCTGTCGGTCAACAAGGGTGGCCTCGAGATCGCGGTCGGCGACGTGCGTGCGTTCTGCCCGTCTTCGCAGGTCGATATCCGCCCGGTGAAGCTGGAAGACCTGGTCGGTCAGCGCCTGACCTTCCGCGTGACGGAGGTGAAGGAGAAGAACGTCGTTCTCTCCCGCCGCGCGCTGGTCGAAGAAGAGAACAAGGGCAAGGCTGTCGAGCTCAAGAAGACGCTCGAGGTCGGCAAGGTGCTCAAGGGCCGCATCGTGGGCGTGCAGGCGTTCGGCGCGTTCGTCGACCTCGGGGGCCTGGAAGGGCTCATTCCGGTCAGCGAGCTGTCGCACGTGCGCATCGGTCACCCGAGCGAAGTCGTCGAAGTGGGCAACGAGGTCGAGGTCGAGGTGCTCCGCATGGAGGACGCCGATCCCGGTTCGCCCGACAAGAGCAAGCGCAAGGATCGCATCACGCTGTCGATGCGCGCGCTGCTCGATGATCCGTTCAAGGCGATGCTGGAGATCGCCAAAGAGGGCGCGCTGCTCAAGGGCAAGGTCGTTCGCCTGCAGCCGTTCGGCGCGTTCGTCGAACTGGCGCCGGGTGTCGACGGGCTCATCCACATCTCTGCGATGTCGGATCGCCGCATTGCGCACCCGAAAGACGTGCTGACCGTCGGCCAGGAGATCGAGGTCAAGGTCGAGAAGGTCGACGAGATCGAGAAGCGCATCGGTCTGCGGCTGGTGAAGGACGGCGTGGTGGTGGGCGAGGGCGTGTCTTCGTCTGCTTCTGAGCCTGAGACCGGCGGGGCTGAGCAGCCTGCGGGCGCGACGGAAATGAAGGTGGTGCGTGCACCGAAGCCCAAGCGCGGCACGGTGGTGGCGGGCAAGGTCACGCGCATCGAGACCTACGGCATCTTCATCGAGTGGGATGGTTTCTCGGGGCTGATTCCTGCGAGCGAGACGGGCACGGAGCGCGGTACGGATCTCCGGCGCATGTTCCCCATGGGCAAGCAGCTGAAGGCCGAAGTGGTGGAAGTCACCGGCGACAAGCTGAAGCTGTCCATCGTGCAGGCTGAGCGCAGCGAAGAGCGCGCCGACCTGAACGCGTGGAAGGCGGA
>JAYTAT010000856.1:0-7162 GCA_043737315.1 Archangium sp. | reverse complement strand
AAGGCGAAACCCGGCGATGACGACGGCGAGGTGCTGCTCACCATCTCCACGCCGTTTGGCCTGACGCGTATCGGCTCGGCCGAGCTCTCGATGAAGGTCGACGACTCGTCCGCCAACGTCGATGTGAAGCTGGGCGAGATCGAGCTGGTCTCCCGGTCGGGTGAGGTCACCAGATTGAGCGCGGGCAAGAAGGGGCTGTTTGGGGCTGCGCGAGAGCTGCCCGAGATCGCGCTCACCGCGGTCGCCTCGACCGGGAAGGGTGAGTTCAGGGCGAAAGACGCGAAGGCCTTCGTGCCAATCAACGCGAAGAAACCGCCTGCCTTGAAGGCGGGTGACGTGGTGCGCGTGAAAGACGGGCGCATCAGCCTCGCGCCTGAGGGTTCGCAGACGCGGCTCTGGCTGCTCAAGGGCGCTGAAGTCGTCATCGTCGAGACACGCAAGGGGCCCGGTCGAGAAGTCACTTCGCTCGACGTGAAAAAGGGTGGGCTCGAGGTCTCTGCGCCGAAGGGCCAGTCGACGCGCGTGGCGGTCGCGGTCGGGCTGACGCTGGTGAGCGATCTGGGCGGGCAATATTCCCTCCGCCGCACGGGCACCGGGTTCGACGTCGAGGCGCTCGCGGGTGACGTTTCCATCGAGCGCGAAGGCGAGCCTGCGCTCGTGGTGCCGGGCGGCCAGTCGGCCAGCGTTCCGCTCGAGGGCACGCCTGCGGTGCGAGCCGCGAGCCGTGAGGGTGTGGTGTTGCCGTCGCGCCCCGGGCTGCGGGTCTTTCACCAGAACCTCAAGCAGGTCTCGGTCATGTGGGATGACGACGCAACGGCTCAGACCTCGTGGCGCGTCGAACTCGCCCACGACCCGGCGTTCACCAACGTGGTGCGCGACGGCGTGGTGCACGACAACTTCTTCACGATGCCCGCACCGGCGAAGGGCGCCTGGTACTGGCGAGTGTTCAAGGGCGAGCTCGAGCACACCCGGGGCAGCGCCTCGTTCGCACCCGAGCCGCGTGCGGTCGATCTCTCCCGTTTGAAGAACGTGGTCCCCGAAGGAGCCGAGACGACCACCATCTTCTTCCAGGACAAGGACAAGCCGCCCGTCGTCACCTTCACCTGGGCGAAGGCTGCGGGCGCCGCGAAGTACGGCGTGAAGGTGTACCGCGAAGGTCAGCTGTCGACCCCCGTGGCGGAGCGCGCGGTGACGGAGACTCAGGTGGCGCTCCCTGAGAACACGCTGCTCGAGGGCAAGTATCTGTGGTCCGTGACGCCTCTCGACGCGAAGGGCGCCGAGCTGAAGGGCGGTCGAATGAACAAGCTGCACATGGTGTTCGACAACGCCGTCTCTGCACTTTCCATCAAGACGCCGCGCAACGGTGATGCCGGGGGGAAGTCGGTCAACGCGGTGGGCATCGCGCCGGTGGGCAGCAAGCTGTTCATCAATGGCAAGAGCGTGATGCTCGATGCCCAGGCGCGCTTCGAGACCAGCGTCAGCCCCGCGGGTGGGCGGGTCGTCTTCCGGCTTCTCTACAACGGGGCTGAGAGCTACACCGTTCGCACCGTGAGGGCCCGTTGAGCGACGACCCCCGGCCGAGCAGCCCCGAGCCGCGCCAGGCGATCGGGGAAATGGCCGTGCAGTCCTACGGCAAGTACTTCCTCATCAAGAAGCTCGCTGAAGGGGGCATGGCCGAGATCTTCCTGGCCAAGCAATTGGGGGTGGAGGGCTTCGAAAAGAACGTGGTGATCAAGCGCATGCTGCCGCATCTCTCGGCGGCCTCCGACTTCGTCAGCATGTTTCTCGACGAAGCGCGCCTCGCGGCCTCGCTCACGCACTCGAACATCGTGCAGATCAGCGACCTCGGTTTTGCCGACGGCTGCTACTTCATCTGCATGGAGTACCTCGCGGGCGAAGACCTCGCGACCGTGCTGCGTACCGAGAAGCGGCGCGGTCACCAGGCGCCGGTGGGCACCTTGCTTCGCGTTTTCACCGAAGCTTCGATCGGCCTGCACTTCGCGCACGAGGCGGTGGATCCCAAAGGCGTGCCGATGCGCCTGGTGCACCGCGACATCTCGCCTTCGAACATCTTCGTGACGTACGGCGGCCAGGTGAAGGTGCTCGACTTTGGCATCGCCAAGGCCGAGTCGCGCGTCACCACCACGAGCGCAGGCGTGGTCAAGGGCAAGTACCAGTACATGTCGCCCGAGCAGGCGCGGGGCGATTCGATCGATCGACGCAGCGACATCTTCTCGCTCGGCGTTTCGCTCTATGAGGCGTTGACCGGGGTGCGGCCTTTCGCGCGCGACACCGACCTCGCGGTGCTCAAGGCCGTGCTCTCCGGGGAGTACCAGCCGCTGCGTGGCCTGCGGCCCGATCTTCCGCTCGAGGTCGAGCAGATCGTCGTCAAGGCGATGGCCCAGGAGCCCGAGCACCGCTACCCCTCGGCCCTCGCTTTCGCGCAGGACATCGAGCGGTACGTGGGGGCGACCACGTCGTCGAGCGGCGGGCAGGCGCTCACGCTTTTCATGACCGCGCTGTTCGGCCCCGACCGCGTGAAGTCGAAGATGCGCATCGAGTCGCTCGATGAACTGGCCAATCGCGGCGTCGACATTCCCGGGCGTACCAACCCGTTGGCCATCAAGACGAAGGTGGACGACTTCAAGATCGACATCTCAGAGCGCACCAACGCCATCGGTGCGCCTTTGACGGTGCAGACCGCGCAGTCGCGGCGGCTCAGGTTGTGGATGGCCGCGGCGCTGGTGGTGGGCATCGCAGGAACGGTGCTGGCGATGAAGGCGCTCACCCCTTCGCCTGAGACGATCCTCTCGCCGCCGGTGGTGGTGGCGAAGGCAATCGATGCGGGGCTTGCCGAGGTGGCGCCTGCGGTCATCGACGCGGGGCTCGCCGGGGTGGTGATCGACGCGGGCGCGCCCGAAGTGGTGCTGCCGGTCGTCAAGTCACAGAAGCCGGTGACGCTCACCACGGCGATGGTTCAAAAGGGGATCTCGCAGAACAAGGGGCGCTTTCAGAAGTGCTTCAAGGAGAACAAGCCCGAGTTGCCGGCGGCGCAGGGCACGCTCAAGGTGACGTTCGCCATCGCGAGCACGGGCCGGGTCTCGAGCGTCAGCACGGATCTCGAGGGCACGTCGGTCTCGAAGTGCATTCAGAGCGCGGTCAAGGGCATGACCTTCCCCCGGCACGTGGATCTCGAGGTGCGGGTGCCGATCGCGCTGAACTGGGACGTGAGGTAGCTGCGGCTTCCCCCCTCTGGGGAGGCGGCGTTTAGAGATCGCGGCGTGAGGCCAGCGCGCGGGCGAGGGTCGCCTGATCTGCGTATTCGAGATCGCCACCCATCGGAATGCCCTGCGCCAGCCGCGACACCTTCACGCCGATCGGCTTGAGCAACCGCGTCAGGTACAGCGCCGTCGCCTCACCCTCGACATCGGGGTTCGTCGCGACGATCACCTCTTCGATGGGGGTGTCCTGCATCCGCAGAATCAGCTCGCGAATGCGCAGCTGATCGGGCCCCACGCCTTCGAGCGGTGAGAGCACGCCATGCAGCACGTGATACCGGCCCTTGAACTCGCGGGTGCGCTCGATCGCCAGCTCGTCGGCGATGCCTTCGACCACGCACACGATCTTGTCTTCGCGGCGCGGGTCGTTGCAGAAATTACAGAACGTGCCTTCCGGCCCGTCGTGCAGGCTGAAGCAGCGGCTGCACAGCTTGACCTTCTCGATCACCTCGGTCAGCGACGCAGCCAGGCCGCGGGCGTACTCGGGGGGCGAGCGCAGAATGTGAAAGGCCAGACGTTGAGCCGTCTTCTCTCCGATGCCGGGCAGCTTCGCGAGCTGCGCCACGAGCCGGTTGATGGCGTCGGGCGTCATCGCGCGCTCAGGTGATGCCGGGAATCTTGATGCCGCCCGAGACCTTGCCGAGCTCGGCCTGCATGTGCGCCTTGCTGTCGGCCAGCGCGGCGTTGACCGTGGCGATCACCAGGTCTTCCAGCATCGCGATGTCATTCGGGTCGACGGCGGCCGCGGCGATCTTGATGCTCTTGACCTCCTGCGCGCAGCTCACCTTGACGGTGACCAGATCGTTCGCCGACTTCTTCTCGATGGTCTCATCAGCGAGTTCCAACTTTCGCTTCTCGATCTTCTCGGTGAGCTTGTTCGCCTGTCGGATGAAGTAGTTGAGGTCGACGCCGGGCATGGGTACTCCAGGGGGGAGAAACGAAGGAACGCGGTTCCTAGTCGACGGGCGGGCCCGCGTCACCCTCGTCTGACGGGGCGGCAGAGGGCTTCTGCACGACGGGCTCGAGGTAGGAGATGTGTTCGAGCGCGCCTCCCAGGTGACGCAGCACGTTGCGCAGCGCCGGGTGGGTCTTGACCTTGTCTTCGATGCCGCGCTCGCGAGTCGTCCGGTCGGTCAGCTCGACCTCGGCGATGCTCCTGGGCGCCGTCTCGAAGGCTTGCACGCTGGTGTCTTCCACGAGCTTGATGGGCCGGCCAAGCGACCTCGCCAACTCGCCCTCTACCATCGGGCGGCTCATGCTGATGACCTGCGACTTGTGGAAGGCGGCGTCGGCCGGGAAGGCGATGCGCACGCCTTCGGGCGTGAACCCGAGGAACCGCGCGTACGAGAGCGACTTGCCGTGCCGGGGCGAGACTTCACGCAACGCTTCGACCGCACGTTTCCATCGTTCCTCGTCGGTGGCCACGGTGCGGTCGGCGGGTGCGATGGGGGGCGGCGGCTCGGGCTCGTCGGCCTCGTGCAGCTCGAGCGCAGCGGCCACGGCGGGCGTTGCAGGCAGGCATTCGCCTGAAGCACACCCTTCGGCGCTGCCTTCCGGGGCGAACAACTTCACGTCGCCCTGGTCTGGCGAGGGGGGGGAGGGGCGGGGTGAGGGGCCTGCTCCCGGCTCTGGAGACAGTTTGCGGTTGATCAGCCGGACTTCAGGCTGAGCTGCAGAAGCGACGGCCGTGCGGACTTCTTGAACAGGCGCGCGCGGCGCAGCGACGGGCTTCGGCGGCTCGCGGATCTCGGGCCGGGCGGGGAGCAGAGCTGGCCTCGCGGGCTCAGGTGCGAAACGTCGAAGGAGCGGAGCGACCTCCAGGCGCTCCAGCTGCAGGGGCGGCTCCAGCGAGCTTCTCGACCCGTGCGATGAGCTCGGGGATCGATGCGGCCGGGGCGAGGTGCAGGCCCTTGAGCAGAGCCATCTCGAGCGCCAGCCTGGGCTGCGGGGCGCGCGCGATCTCCCACACCGCGTTGTGCACCACGTCGAAGAGCCGGGCCACCTGCGCTGCATCACTCTCTCGGGCCAGCGCCACCACAGCCTCACGCTCAGAGTCAGCGAGCTCTTCGGGCGCCTGACCGGTGACCTTGGCGACGAAGACGTGGCGCAGCTGCTGAGCGAGGTCCTCTGCCAGGCGGCGCAGGTCGACGCCGCGCGTCCACAGCTCTTCCACGTGGGCCAAAAGCGACTTCGCGTCGCGTTTCACCAGCGCCACCGCGAACGCGTGGATGACCGTACGATCGATGGCGCCCAGCGCTTCGGCCACGTCGGCATCGGAGGGCGAGAGGCCGCAGGCGCTGATCACCTGATCGAGCAACGAGAGCGCATCGCGCATGCCGCCCTCCGACTGGCGCACGATGAGCGAAAGCGCAGAGCCCGAGATGGTGATCTTTTCCATCGCCGCGATCTCTTGCAGGCGCTTGAGCATCGCCACGGTGGAGATCCTGCGAAAGTTGTGGCGCTGGCAGCGCGAGAGGATCGTGTCGGGCAGCTTGTGCGCTTCGGTGGTCGCGAAGATGAACTTCACGTGCCCGGGCGGCTCTTCCAGCGTCTTGAGCAGCGCGTTGAAGGCGGCCTGCGAGAGCATGTGAACTTCGTCGATGATGTAGATCTTGAAGCGGCTGCCCTGCGGCAGGTACTTCGCGTTCTCCCGAATTTCGCGAACGTTCTCCACGCCGTTGTTCGAGGCGCCGTCGATCTCAGCCACGTCGGTCGAGGTGCCGTCGCGGATTTCAGTGCAGGCCTTGCAGGTGCCACAGGGCTGAGAGGTCGGCCCCTTCTCGCAGTTCAGCGCGCGGGCCAGCAGGCGGGCGGCGGTGGTCTTACCGACGCCCCGGGGGCCGGCGAAGAGGTAGGCGTGCGCGACGCGATCGAGCTTGATCGCGTTCTCGATGGTGCGAACGACGTGCTCCTGGCCCGTCATCGCCTCGAAGGCCTGGGGGCGGTATTTGCGGGCGAGAACCGTGTAGCTCATGATTTTCTGCTTGTAGCGCGAAGTCCCCGGCGCGGCATCGGTCATCGGCTCGGGGCTGCCCTGCCCCTTATTCTCTCCGCGCAGCCATTCGAGATCGCCACGCGCCGGTGCGGCGGAGGAGGCAGCCATGCACGCATACCCACGCGAATTCCTAGAGCGTGGCGTAGATGAAGGCGAAGCACATCTCGTCCGCGGTGCCTTCGCCCCACCGTACGACTGAGCTGGTGGGGTTGTCCCACGTGCAGCTCATGCGAATCGAGTTGCTGGCCGAAAGGTTGAACGCCGTCTTGCGGAAGTATTGCGTCTGCCAGTGAAAGTCCCACCGCTGGATGTCGACCAGGCACTCGTTGTTGGCCGCGGTGAGGCTGATCTTCTTCCCCTTGGTGTGCATGTGCGGAAGGAAGCCCCAGACCTTCATGGGGAAGCCCAGGCTGTTGGGGAAGTCTTCGGCGTGCGCGTAGTTCACGCCGTTGGCGGGAATGGCGAAGTTGTCGGCCACCAGGGGGAGCAGGTACGCGTTGGTCTCGGTGCCCGTGCCGTACATCAGCTTCACCGAGGTCTGATCGGCCTCGACCGCGTTGTCGGTGTTGTAGTGAACCTGCATCGCGATCACCTGGTTGGGCGCGATGCGAATGCCGGTCTTGGCGGGGAAGATGACTGCCGAACCACCCGGGGCCCACGCGCCCAGCGTTCCATCGGTGGTCACGTTGGCGCCGCCGAAACATTCCCAGCCGGGGGTGGTGTCCTGGGCGTCTTTGTTCACCGCGGCCGCGCGGGGCACGATGTACATGATTACGTGGTGCACGACCTTGCGGGAGCCGGGGCTGATGTCGTAGCCGGTCACCACCTGCTGCGTTGCGAGCGCGGGGTCGATGATGAAGCAGCGGTAGTCGTCACGAATCGTCGGCGT
>JAYTAT010000855.1:0-2895 GCA_043737315.1 Archangium sp. | reverse complement strand
GAACGGCGAGCCCGCGCCGCGTCGAGCTGTGCGACGGGGACGTAGTCGAAGCCAACTCAGAGCGCGGGCCCTGGCATGCGTGGGTGGTGCGCTTTACGAACACCCAGCCCGGTGACACGGGGGCAGGCCCTCTGTGGCAGCCCCTGCGTGACGGCACCTTCACCCTGGAGGCAACCCGCGGAGTCCTCACGGGAGCGCATCGCTTTGCTTCCCTCGAATGGCTGCGCCGAATCGGAGCCAGCGAATTCTCGGCTCACCTCTCTTCATTGAAGCTGGAACTCACGCGGGCCGACGCGGGCACCGATTGGGAAGCGCTGGCCACTGAACATCACCAATTGGCGGCAGGTTTGCCCTTCGAGGTTCAGCTCTCGGCTCCCCGGCGTTCACCTCGCCCGCAGCCTCCCGTCGAGCCCTGGGTTCTGATTCCCGCGCAGCGCCATCACGCGCCCCTCGAGCGGGTCGAAGGCGGCTGGGCCCTGAAGCTCGGGGCCAGTCGGTTCGTGTTCGTCGCGACGGACGAGGGCCTCGCTCTCGAGTTGAAGGACCTGGCCCTGGCGGCACCGACGCCCTGGTTCACGCCGATGCGCGTGGGGGGCGTGGGCTGTGTCTTTCTTCCCGGCCACTCGCCTTTTCTCAGCGGTCAACGCCGCCTTCCAACGCTCAGCGTGGAAGGTGTTCGCGCGTTCGCACTTGAACTGGGGCACGACGTCGCGAGGGAAGGACTGCTGGCGTTGGCCGATGGTGCGCCAGGCGCGACCCCGTGGCTGGCTCGGCTCTCGACGCCGTACCAACCCGTCAGCCCGCTCCAGGGGTTCATCGCCCACGACGATGGCGAACACTGTTGCGGCTTCTTCACGGTGCTGCGCATCGCGCCCTGGCTCGACTTCGAGAAAGATCTGCCCGTGCTCCTCGAGCACCCGTTCATGCAGCACCTGCGGTCACTGGAATTGTTTCCCCGGCCCAACATGCTGCACCCACCCGCGCTCGACGCGCTCAGACGCCAGGCACAGAAGCTGAGGCCTGACCTCGAGGTGCTCCTGCCCGTGTTGCGCTTGCCGCGTTGACCTCAGCTGACGCCCCACCGCGGCCAAGACGCTCTGCCTCGCGTCTCGTCAGGTGAGCCGGGTGATGGACCTTCGCGTCGTGAGGTTGAAGCGCACCACCATGGCGATGGCCACCGCGGTGAGCCCCGCTGAGAGCCCCCACCACAAGCCGACCACGCCGTAGCTCCCGCGTACGCCCAGCAGGTACGCCACCGGTAAGCCGATGCACCAATGGCCCACCATGTTCGCCCAGAAGGTGAACGTGGTGTCGCCCAGGCCACGCAACGCCCCTGCCCCGACCGCCTGCACCCCGTCGGAGATCTGAAAGACCGCCACCACCACGAAAAGCGCGATCACCATCTCGACCACGCCCGGGTCAGCGGACATCGCGCCGGCCATGGTGTGCGGGAAGGCCAGGAAGACCAGCGAGGCGAGCGCCATGAACACCGCCACGCTCGCGAAGGCGGTCAGCCCCGCGCGGCGCGCAGCGAGCGTGTCACCGCGACCGATGCCCCACCCCACCCGCGTGCTGGCCGCAGCGCCGATGCCCGTCGCCACACAGAACGTGATGCTGGCCCAGTTAAGCGCGACCTGGTGCGCAGCGGCGGCGGTCTCGCCCAGGCGGCCGCAGAGCAGACCCGCGAGTGAGAAGATGCCCGACTCTGCGATGAAGTGCAGACCAATGGGCGCGCCGAGCCGTGCCGCACGAAGCACCTCGACGGAATCGAAACGTCGCTGCGTGCCTTCGGGGGGCTTGCCGAACCCGAACAGCAGAACGCCGAACTGCAACCAGGTGCACAGCACGGTGGCGATCGCCGCGCCCATCACCCCCATCGCAGGAATGGGGCCGAACCCGAAGACGAGGGCGAGGTCGAGCCCGAGGTTGGCCACGTTCGCCACCACCATGGCCCAGAAGGCGACCGCCACCCGGCCCACGCCCGTCAGATAGCTGCGCGCGGTCACGAAGAGCATCACCGCTGCGACGCCCGGCAGCCGCCACCACATGTACTCGCGCGCACCTTGCGCCACGATGGGCGCCACGCCGAAGGGCTCGAGCAGAAAAGGGATGATCGCGATCGGAATCATCACCACCACGCTGGTGAGCAGCGCGAGCCACACGCCTTGCCAGTAGTACGTGCGCGCGCGGGTGAGATCCCCCGCACCGACCGCCTGCGAGACGAGCGGGTCGAGCGCCATCATCACGCCCATGCCGAAGAAGCTGCAGGTGAAGGTGAGCGAGTTGCCCAGGCCCGCGCCGGCCTGCGCGGCCGCAGAGAGCCGGCCCAGAATGGCGGTGTCCACCAGGCCCATCAACGCCTGCCCGGCCTGCCCGAGAGCGAGGGGGAGCGCCAGCTTCCACAAGGCGCTCAGCTCAGAGGACTCACGCGACATCGGGGGCCCCCGTACCGTTCCCCCCCAAAGCAGTCGAGGGAGGACCTTTCATTGACACGGCCGATCGCCCGCGAAAAAATTCGGGCCGGGAGCGATTCATGGTGCGTGAGATCAAGCGAGAGGAAACACCTGAGGAAACGCATTTCTTCGATGGGCTCGGAGATTTGTGGATCAAACGCTGCAGCCATGGGGTGACCCACTTCCGTTACGCGGGGGTCGTCTCAGGCGGCTTCTTTGCGATCGGCCTGGCTGAGGTGCGGCGCTCAGTCCAGGACGGTGGGGGAAGCGCCTCGCTCTTCGTCGACGCCTCCGAGTTGAAGGACTACGCCCCCGAGTTCCGCGAGCAATGGGTCACCTGGTTTCGAGGCAACCGCAAGCTGATTCGAAAGTGCGCGATGCTTCATCGCTCGGTGCTGGTGAAGCTGGGAATGAGCGTGGCGAACGTCGCCCTGGGCGGGAT
>JAYTAT010000854.1:0-2898 GCA_043737315.1 Archangium sp. | reverse complement strand
CGCGCGCGATGCGATCTGCGGGCACGGAGAAGCCGACTTCTTTGGCCCGGTAGAGCGCCATCGTGGCGTACGTGCTCGACCACGCGTCGGAGCACATCGAAGAGGGCCAGTACCGGAAGCTGCCGTCGCCATCCTGCAGCGCGAGGATGCTCTTGACCGTCGCGTTGATGACCTCGTCGGGATCCTTCTTGTCGCTGACGTCGAGGGTGCTGAAGAGGTACGTGTTGATGAGCGCGTTCATCTCATCGTTCCCGGCGGCCTTCTTCTTGTCGGGCCCGGGCCACGGCACCCCGAACTGACCTGCGATCTCACGCAGCGCGATGAACGGCACCAGGCGAGACGACTGCTGCTCGAGGCAGCCATAGGGGTATTCGATCAACTGTTGGAAGCCGCGATCGAAGCCGCCCAACGACGTGGAAGACATCGACACGGTCAAGCCGCCGAGATCTTCGTACACGCCCTTCGGGGGCGTGATGCCCTCGACGCGTTGATCCGTGGTGTCGCCGTAGGTCGCCACCGCGTCGGTCTCCACCGGCAGCTCGATGGGCAGCTTCTCTTCGACGCCATCCGTCGCGCCGCCGCCGACCACCTTGAAGCGGAACGCGGTCACGCCCGGCTTCATCGCCTTGAACGAGAAGCGCACCTCGCGCGGGCTGCCTTCTTTGAGCAAGACCTTCTGCTCGGCCGAGCCGGTGAGCTGAGCGCCTTCGCCTTCGATGGTCGCGGTCACCGTCACTTCACTCTCGGCAATGCCGTGCGCGTGCACCACCACGCCGGCCTCGAACACATCACCCACACGCGCGAACCGCGGCATCGCAGGCAACGCCATCACCGGCTTGTTCACCTGCACGCTCGTCTCGCCGCTGCCGAAACGATCGGTCTGGGTGATCACCACCGCCATGATGCGGAAGGCCGTCAGGTTGTCGGGCAGCGAGAACGAAGTCGTGGCGGTACCGTTCGCCACCTCGAGGGTGGGGTTGAAGAGCACCGTGGTCTTGAACTGGTTGCGGAAGCCGCCACCCGAGCCATCACCACCACCACCGCCCGCCTCTTCGCCCTTCTCGCCGTACGCGCGCTTGCGCACGAGGTGGAGCAGCGGCTCGCCCAGGCGCATCGACAGCGGACGCTCGGGGTAGATCGACGCGATCGGGTCGGGCACTTCGTAGCTGGTGAGGCGGAGCACGGCCTCGTCGACCACGTAGAGCGTCACCTCACCCGACGCCGGCTTGCCCGCCGAGTCTTTCACGTCGAGCGTCACGTTGACCTTCTCGCGCGGCTGGTAGTCCTTCTTGTCGGTCTTCACCAAGACCGCGAGGCGCTTGGTCTTCTTCTCGACGTTCAACTTCACCAGGCCGATGCGCGCGTTGGGCCGGCCGGGATCGTCACCGGTCTCGATGCCGCCCTCCTTCACGCGCGAGCGCATGATCAACACGCCGGCGAACACATTGGGCACCATCTCTTCGGTGATCGGCACGTCGATGGTGACCACCGAACCCTTGAGGTCGACCAGCTTGCGGGTGAGTACGCCTTCACGCTCGACGGTGAACATCGCCTTCGCCTCGGGGTAGGGCGACTTGATGAGCACCTTCGCCACGTCGCCCACGTTGTAGGTCGGCTTGTCGGTGATCAACTCGACGCGGTCGGTGTCGTTGCGCTGCCAGGCCACCCACTCGTTGCCGGTGGCGTAGACGCCCATCGACGCCGAATGCTGGCGGCCCTGCTCGTCCTTTACGGCGCCGCGCACGATGTAGAAGCCCGCGTTGGCCGGCTTGAACGCGCAGGGCACCACGCCTTCGGCGCTCTCCAGTTCGCACTTCTTGACCTCGGTCTCCACCGGCTCGCTGATGGTGGTGAACCCGCCCGAAGCGTCTTTCTGCTTCACGGACTTCCACGTGCGGCTGGTGACGGTGACGGTGACCTTCTTGCCCTTCGTGCGCTTGCCTTCGGTGTCCAACACCAGCGCCTCCATGCCGTACTCGGTTCCCACCTGGAGGAAGTACGCGGGCGAACGCAGGCCTACGTAATAGCTCGCGGGGTGCACCATCACTTCAGCGCGGCCCGCCACCGACTGCCGGTTCACGTCGGTGACCTCGGCCTCGAAGGTGTACGTGTACGGCTTTTCACCAGGCGTCTCGGTGTTGCCGGCCTTCACGGCGAGTGCACCTTGCGTGTCGGCCTTGCCTTCGCCCGAAGCAAAGAAGCCGCTCGCGTCGTGAGGCTGGTTGTCGTCCCACCACCAGGTCTCCTGCGCGAAGGTGAAGCCCACGCCCGACTCAGACGAGAAGCGGGTGCTGGTGCGCTGAGAGCTCCACTTCACCTGCACGTCGTTCATCGCACCGCCGAAGAGGTAACGCGCGAAGACGGTGGCCTCGAGCGGGTCACCGGCGATGAGTGACTTCTTCTTCGGCTCCACGTCCACGCGGAACTGGGGCGCGCGGTACTCCTCGACGCGAAACTGGCTGGAGACGTTGATGTCGCCGCCCGCGACCTTGCCGGCGGTCTGCACGGAATAGGAGCCCGTGGGCGCTTCTTTCCCGATGGTCGCCTTGAGAGAGAAGGTGCCGTACTTCGTCACCTTCACCGTCTCGCTCTTCATCTTCTCGCCCTTCGAGTCGTTGATGGTCACGGTCAGCGAGCTGCCTTCCGCAGGCGCGCGCAGCTCACCGAGCACGCGGTAGCGCACCACGCCCTTCACGAAGACCTCGTCGCCCGGCTTGTAGATGCCGCGATCGGTGAAGGTGAAGCTGGCGGAGTCCGGCCGCTCGCCTTCCCACCCCTGGACCAAGCCGAACTCGTACGGCTCGACGCCGCTGTCCCAGGTGCTGGCCGTCGCGGAGATGTCGCCGTCTTTCTGCGCGACGACGAGCGAGAACGGCACTTCCCATTGGTAGCGCGGGT
>JAYTAT010000853.1:0-2899 GCA_043737315.1 Archangium sp. | reverse complement strand
CATCGGAGGCGACTTCGACGAAACGCGTCCGCACACCCAACGACGGCTCGAACGCCACCGTGAGGGTGTGCAGCCCGGGCCGGGTGGGCGTGAAGGTGACGGCCGCCTTGACCGCAGAGAAGACCGACTGCTCCAGCGCACCTCGTTGCATCGCCGGTGCGCTCTGCCCGTCGGGGTCGTTCACCACCGCGTCGAGGCGCAAGGTGTCAGACACGCAGCTGGTCAACGGGGCGAAGAACGTGAGGGTGACGGGCACGCCGACCGAGCCCAGCACCGCGGGGTTGAGCCGAGACCCACCGGTGCCACCTTCCCCGCCCGCGAGGCTGCGGTTGAGACTGCCGTCGACGTCGACCAGGCGGCGCAGGCAGTCGTCTTGCCGCGGCGGTGAGCACGCGCCCAGCGCCATGAGCAGGAGCGCACGCCCTTTCACCGGGTCACGCTGAGGTTCGTCACCTTGAGGTCGTCGGGATCAATCAACGTGGCATCGGCACGCAGCGTGTCGGCGACGTCGACCAACTGACGAGGGCACTTGGGAAGAGGCGGTGAACAGGCCGTGAGCATCGGGCGACACCTTAGATCAGCCCAGCCTCGCACTCACCGCACGCAGCGCTGCGGCCGCGTTTCCTTCGATGATCGTTCCGTGTGACGGGATGATCCGCCCCAGCCCTTCGAGGCCAGCCAGGTGGTTCAGCAGGGCCGCGACTGCTTTGAGATCGCGACCCACCCGCTTGCGCACCGGCCACGGGAGCTTCGGCTCAGGCCCGGTGAAGCCCACCACGCGCATGAGCAGGCCGGTCAGCCCACCTCTGTGCGGGGCGTTGGTGAACAGGTCGGCCACGAGGAGCGTCTTGCCGAAGACCAGCACCACTTCGTGCGTGCGAAAGCCCTCGACGGCGAACACCTGGATCGACGCCTCGAGCCCCAGCGCTGAGATGGGCTGGCACACGAGCCGCTGCGCCAGAGCGGGCAGCGCCACCGCCGGCGCGTACGCCGTGAGCCCCAGCCGGTGCGTGAAGGCGGCCGCGTCGAGCGCGTGAAACCGGTTGGGTATTATCAGCTGAGCAGGGGTGCCCAGCGCGCGGAGCTGGGCTTGCGTGGCGTCGTCGACGGGAACGGCATTGTAAAAAAGCAGGCTGCCGTCGAGCCGCTTCATCACGGTCATGCGCCGGGTCGCACCGGGGAGGCCCGGCACCTGGTCGTCGATGGTCCACAGCCGGTCGTCACGCTGCGTGAGCGGCCCCGGTTTGTGCACAGTCCACGGTCGGGCGGTCGCCATCGCATTCTCCTAGCCGAATCGGGTCGCGTGGGCTTGCGAGTTCTGAGAGAAACAGGCGCACATGGCCATCACCGTTCTCGAAGAGCGCCCTGAGTTCCGCCTGGGCCACGTGGGCTCGGTCTATGTCACCGTATGGTTCAGTGAACTCAACGAGCGCGCGCTCGACTCGTTGGCCAGGCACCATCAAGCGCTCACTGGGAAGTACGGGAAGATCACCCTCGTCTCGGTGATCATCAACGCCACCAAGGCGCCGGGGCCTGAGCTGCGCGAGCTGCTGCGCGTGCAGAGTGTCGAGTTGGCAAAGCACCGGCACGGCAACGTCATCGTGGTGCTGACGCGGGGCCTGTCGGCGATCATCGCGCGCACGTTTCTGGCGATGTTGAGCTTGATGAGCAGCGAGAACATGAAGATTCCGGCGACGCTCGAGGAAGCGGCCGATGAGGTGCGGAAGATCGCCGGGCAGGATGCAGCGACGGTCGCCAACACGAAGCTCGCGGAGGATCTGGTGGCGTTCGCTGCGTTGCCCCGGCCGAAATGAAGTGGGGTTGGGGTGAGGGTGCTCGAATCGGCGGGAAAGAAAGAGTCAGCGCACGATTTCGCACAAACCCGGCAACGCCTTCGCCAACGCGGGCCCGGGATGCAGCAAGGCCTTGGTCGGCACCGTCACCCACTTCGCCTTCTTCATCGTGCCCAGCTTCTCCACCGCGTCGCGCCCGTCCCTCACATCCGACGCGTCGATCACCACGTCAGGAACGAGGGTGACGGCCTTCTCCATCGAATACACGGGGAACGCAGTCGGCGCCTTCTGCGCCGCGTTCTTCGCACCACAATCCTCCAGCAACTCGTGCGCAAAGCTGCCCGGCCCCGCCACCACCAACGGCGCAAAGCCCACCACGAACAACACCCGCCGGGGCTGCTTGACCACCACCGAACGCGCCTTGAGCCGTGCCGCCGCGAGCTCATCCACCAGCAGCTTCGCAGCTGATTCCTTACCCAGCACCCGCCCCAGCTCAGTCATCGAGGTGGCCACGTCATCCACCGTGGTGAGCGGCAACGCGAGCACCGCAATGCCCAGGCGCGCGATGGTCTCGACGGCCTTCTGATTGCCCGGCGACTTCGCGACCACCACCAGCTGCGGTTTGAGCGCGACGATGGTCTCCACCGAGATGTCGTTGAACCCGCCGGCCTTCGGCAGCGCGGCCACCTCGGGAAATTCGCAGAACCGCGACACCCCGATGAGCGCGTCTTTGCCGCCGAGCGCGAGCACGGTCTCGGTGAGGCTGGGCGCCAACGAGATGACCCGCGTGGCTGGCACCGGCGGGGGCGGGCCCAACCACTGCGCCGGTGCCCCCGCGAGAATGACCAGAAGGAAGCTCATCGGGTCAGAATGTCCGCGACGTTCGCCACACCGGTGGTCGCACTGACGGGACACACGGCGAGCGCCGACGCGCCGCCCCGCACCTCGACCACGCCCGCGTCCGTCACCGCGAGCACCACCACGCGGCCGCCGTTCTGATCAGACAGCAGCACCTGCTGGCCCGACACCGCGAAGCGGCCCGGCATCATCGGCATGCACGCACCCGCATCGGGGCATGAACCCGATGAGCTCCAACCCGTGGCAAG
>JAYTAT010000852.1:0-7183 GCA_043737315.1 Archangium sp. | reverse complement strand
AATTGTTGTCCGAGTTGAAGTCGACCGCGGCCTGCATCTTGACGCGAGCACTCGTGCGCATCGGCTTCTTCGCGGCGGGCGCTGCGGCCATCACCTCGGTCACCGTAGGAACCGCACGAGCCGGAACTTTCACGGGCTCCGGAGGCGGAGGAGGAGGTGCCGCACGTGCTGCAGCGATCGCCTTCTCATCGACCAACAGCTGCGAGGCCATCTTCTGAAGCTGGGCTTTCGCGCTCGCAAGCTGGGCGCGTACGGCAGCGTTGGTCTCTCGCCGGGCCTTCACTGCGGCTTCCCTCGCCGCCCGGGCTTTGGCGAAACCAGCGTCGGGGTCGACCGTCGGGGGCGCCACGCGAGCGCGCTGCACCACCGCTGCGTCACCCACCTGTATTGCCTGCTCGCGCAGGACAGAGAGGCGGCCCGCGAGCTCATGGCTCACCTGCGCCAGGCGGCTGAGCTCGGCGTGAAGGGCGGCCTCCTCTGACTGCAGTTCGGTCTCGGCACGGCTCAGTTCGACGTCCACGACGGCTCCTTGGTGAGGCGGTGCGCGGCCTAGTGCAGCCCGCGTACCGGTTTCCACCCCAGCGGATTCGCGGGTTTTTCGCATTTCTTCAAGGGGTACAACTGGTTACACGCAGTCTGGAGTGACCTGCAATCAGGCCGGTTTGCGCCGGACGATCGCCTGCAGCAGCCGGCTTTTCCCCGCGGGTGCTTCGACCACGTGTCCCGTCGCGGCAGAGAAAGCGAGGAGATCACCCCACGCCGCGGGGTCGTCAGCCCACAGTTCCACCTCGGCCGCGTGCTGGAGCGCCTTCACCAGGTCGATGATCGGCGCCGGGCAGGCCTTTCCCCGCGCATCGACGAGGTGGGCTGAAACCAGAAGTCTTCGAAGCTCACTCATGTGCTGCATTGCGCGACATTCAGCGCCTTTGCTGATAGCCGCGCTGGATTCCTCTTCAAGGGAGCAAAAACACTCATGAAACCCTCAGTCATCATCGCCCTCATCGTCGGCGGTGTCGTCGGCTTCGCCGTCGGCAGCATGTTCCAGCGTCCTTCCGACGGCAGCGCGCCGTCCGCTGTCGTTGCCAATCCCACCCCCGGTAATGCTGCCCGGCCCTCGGGCGCCCCCGCTGGCGATAACGCCGTCTACAAGGTTCCTCTCGACGAATCCCCCATCCGTGGCCCGGCTTCGGCCCTCGTCACCATCGTCGAGTTCTCCGATTACCAGTGCCCGTTCTGCTCGCGCGCCCACAACACCATCGTGGAGCTCGAGAAGCAGTACGAGGGCAAGGTTCGCGTGGCGATGAAGCAGCACCCGCTCGATTTTCACCCCAACGCGAAGCCCGCTTCGCTCGCCGCGCTCTCCGCAGGTGAGCAGGGCAAGTACTGGGAGATGCACGACAAGATCTTCGCCAACCAGCAGAACCTCGAGGCGGCGATTTTCGAGGGGTACGCGAAGGACCTCGGCCTGAACGTCGACAAGTGGAAGACCGACATGCAGGCCCAGAAGTTTCAGGCGCAGATCGCCAAAGACACCGCGCTCGCCATGCAGATCGGCGCGACCGGCACCCCGGCGTTCTTCATCAACGGCCGGAAGATCTCGGGTGCGCAGCCCATCGACAACTTCAAGAAGATCATCGACGAGGAGCTCGGCAAAGCGCAGGAGATGGTCAAGAACGGCACCTCGGCAGACCAGGTCTACGCGAAGGTCATCGCCAACGGCGTCTCGGCCCCCGCGCCCGCGCCCCAGCAGCCCAACGCGCCGTCCGCTCCCGCGCCGGCTGCGATCCGCAAGGTCGACGTGCCTGCCGACTCGCCTGCCAAGGGCGGCAAGAACCCCAAGGTCACCGTCGTGCTCTGGTCTGACTTCCAGTGCCCCTTCTGCTCGCGCGTGGTGCCCACTCTCAAGCAGATCGAAGATGCGTACGGCGACAACGTGAAAGTCGTCTTCCGCAACCAGCCCCTGCCCTTCCACAACAACGCCAAAGGCGCCGCTGAGGCGGGTCTTGCCGCCAACGAGCAGGGCAAGTTCTGGCAGATGCACGACAAGATGTTCGCCAACGCGCAGGCGCTCGATCGCGCCTCTCTCGAGCGGTACGCCAGCGAAGTCGGCCTCGATGTCGGCAAGTTCAAGTCGGCCCTCGACTCCGGCAAATTCACCAAGCGCGTCGAGGAAGACTCGGCGGCCGGCATGGCGGTCGGTGCGAACGGCACCCCCACCTTCTTCATCAACGGCCGCGAGTTGGTCGGTGCGCAGCCCTTCGAGGCGTTCAAGAACGTCATCGACGAAGAGCTCAAGAAGGCCGACGCGATGCTCGCCAGGGGCATCAAGGCGCAGGATCTCTACGCCGAGTTCCAGAAGGAGGCCGGCAAGGCCCCGCCCCCGTCCGCTCCCGGCGCTCCCGAGCCCACCAAGGTGGTCACCGACCTGAAGATCGACGGCGCGCCCTCGATGGGCCCCAAGAACGCCCCGGTCACCATCGTCGCGTTCTCCGACTTTCAGTGCCCGTTCTGCTCGCGCGTGGTGCCGACCCTTCACGACCTCGAGAAGCAGTACCAGGGCAAGCTGAAGATCGTCTTCAAGCACCAGCCGCTGCCGTTCCACAACAACGCCAGGGGCGCCGCCGCTGCGTCGATGGCCGCCAACGATCAGGGCAAGTTCTGGGAAATGCACGACAAGCTCTTCGCCAACCAGCAGGCGCTCGATCGCCCCTCGCTCGAGCGTTACGCCCAGGAGCTCGGCCTCGACGTCGGCAAGTTCAAGGCGACGCTCGATTCGAACAAGTTCGACGCGTACATCACCGCTGACTCCGCAGAAGGCACGCGGGTCGGTGCGAACGGAACCCCGACCTTCTTCATCAACGGTCGCCAGGTCGTCGGCGCGCAGCCCATCGACGCGTTCAAGGTCATCATCGACGACGAGCTGAAGAAGAAGAAGTAAGCCTTCTTTCACGCTCGTGAAGAAAAACGGCCGTCGCTCCTTTCCTGGAGAGACGGCCGTTTCGTTTGTTCACCAAGCCCAAGACCTCGCTCCTGGTGACTCACTGAAGGAAGTTGACCTGTACCTTCACGGTCTGGTTCGCCTCGACGCGCACGAGCTTCGTCTGAGGCGGGTACTCGGGGTTGGTGAAGGTGCAGGCGTAGCTGCCCACGGGCACCGACTTGTCCTGGAACGGGGTGGTGTCCTTGATGCCGGCCTCGCGGCACTCCACCTCGGCCCACGGCTTGACCACGAAGCGCAGCGTGCCGCGGCCGGTGGCGACCTCGACGGGGTTCCTCACCAGGGGCGGTTTGACCGTGCTTTTACCGAGCGCCTTCAAGGTGTAGCGATGCGCATCTTCGGCCCCTTCACCGACGGTGATGCGCTCGCTCACCTGTTGGTACCCGGCCAACTCGAGGCGCACCTCGACCACCGTCTTGGAGGGCAACGGGCGGGAGAACGGGGTGAGACCCGCCACCTCACCGTCGAGCTTCACCTCGGCGCCCGCAGGCTCGGAGTCGATGGTCATCAGCGAGGTGGTCACCGCGCGCACGGGGTGGGTCACCTCGGGCTTGATGACCTCCGGGGCTGATGGCTTCTCGGGCGCCAGCATCACCTTGAGCGTCTCGGGCACTCCGGCCTTGAGCGTCACCGAACGCCGCTGGGATTCGTAGCCGGGCAGGTCCATCAGCAACGACAGCTCACCGGGGTCGAGCTCCTTCGTGCACGGCGTCGTGCACAAGGTGGTGCCGTTTCGTTTCACGGTGGCGCCAGAAGGCTCTGACTCGAGATTGAGCTGCGCGAGCTGAGGCGTGCCGCTGAGCGCCCACAAGCCGAGCGCAGTCATCGCCAACACCACCCCGACGCCCAACGCGATCACCGGCAGCTTGCGCGAGCTCGCGTTCTGCGTGGGCATGCTCGCTTCGGTGTGCGATTCGTCGAAACGATGCTCGGGGACAGGCCGGGAAGACGGCGAATCCACCGCGCGCTCGAGGCTCTTCCGCGCGCTGGCGCCTGAGCGGCTGCCGGGGCGCTCGGCGGTCGTCTCATCCAACTCGCGTTTCAGCCGGGCCTGGCTCTGGGTGGCGCGCTGCGACTTCGTCTGCCGGGGTAAGCGATCGAACGACGGCGTGGCGCGGTCGGGCGCAAGATCTTCCCCACGCGACGAATCGGCGGTCTCGATGAGCAGGCGCCCTTCTTCCTGCTCGTGCGCGAGACGCTCCGCGTAGATGTCATGCATGAAATCTGCGAGCGCGGCGTTGCTGGCCGAGATCGCGTGAGACATCAGCCAGCTTTCCAATGCCGCGCCCAGCTGCCGCGCTTCCGAGAACCGCAACGTGCGATCCCTCGCCAGTGCCTTCATCACGATCGAATCGAGATCGGCCGGTACCCGATCGTTGACCTGCGAGGGTGGCGCGAGCTTGCACTCCGTGACCGCGTTGAGCGTCTGAATGTCGGTCGCGCGTTTGAACAACCGCGTGCCGGTGAGCAATTCGTAGAGCACCACGCCGAGCGCGAAGATGTCGGTGCGGCAATCGATGGGCTGACCTGCCGCCTGTTCGGGCGACATGTACGAATACTTGCCCTTGAGCACACCCGACTTGGTGACCGTCGCCTGGTCGGCTGCCTTGGCGATGCCGAAGTCGACGATCTTCACCCCGCCCTCGAACGACACGAGGATGTTCTGGGGCGAGATGTCGCGGTGCACGATGTTGAGCGCGCGCCCGCTGCCGTCGAGCTTCTTGTGCGCGTAGTCGAGGCCCGCGGACGACTCGATGATGATTCGGCAGATCAACGGCACAGGAATGGGCTTGCCCACCTTGTCGGCGTGCTTCCAGACCCGGCGCACGTCTTCGCCGTGGATGAACTCCATGGCGATGAAGAAGCTGTCGTCTTGCGCACCGAGGTCGAAGATCTGCACCACGTTGGGGTGGTTGAGCCGCGCTGCGATGCGCGCTTCATCCAGAAACATGGTGATGAACTCTTCGTTCTCAGCGAGGTGCGGGAGAATGCGCTTGACCACCAACAGCTTCTCGAAACCCTCAGGCCCCAGCTGACGCGCCAGATAGATCTGGGCCATGCCTCCGGTGGCGAGCTTCTTCAGCAGTTGGTAGCGGCCGTAGGTTTCGAGTGACACGGGGGAACGAGTCCGATGCTAGGTCCAGCACGCGGGTGGCGCAAACACCCGAAATACGGAGTGAACCCGTCACCGACGGGTGACGCGACGCCGCTTCTCACGCGTCTCGCGCATCAACTGTTCCAGAGCGTCGAGCTTCCGCTGCAATACGGGGAACAACAACCGGTTGTCGTCGACCATGTCGAACAACCGCAAGATTTCGTCGACCTCCTGCTCGATGGCCTCGGCGCGCTCCGAGCTGATGCGCCGCAGCAGCAGGTCTGCGCCTGCCTCGATCAGCACCCGGGCCACCGCATCTCGGGAAGCCAGCGGCTCTTGCTGCTTCTGCCCCAGGCCCTGAATGACCCGAAGCTTCGGTGCTCCGGCGAGAGGGAATTCGAGCTGTCGGTCGTCGCGCTTCACCATGAAGGGGCACCATACGAGCCCGGACTGACAGGGGAATTTTGTGACCGATTCACCCCTACCACCCTGTAGCGGAACACGCTTTCGAGGTCGATTCTCCGTTGAACGGCGTACACTCCGCGGCGAATGGCGTCCCGCAGCACTCTTGGTTTGGTGGCACTGCTCCTGGCAGGCTGCAGCCCTGCGCTGGGCCGGGTGCTGGTGACGGTGGTCTTCGAGAACGAAACGCGCACGCAGTGCATCAAGGCTTCGGCCCAGAACGCAAGCGGGACCGCGATCAACGTCAGCCCGGCCTCCCTGGCCCGGGGCGGAAAAGACACCTTGCGCATCGGTCTCGGAGAGACGGCCGACCTGGTGGGCGAAACCCGGGTGACCATCGCCCGCTTCAGCACGCCCGACTGCTCGGACACCGCCTTCGCCTCGGAGACCAGGACGACCGAGCTGTTGCGCGGCGCTGCGTTGGCCACCCTCGAGTTCCGCTTCACCGCAGAAAGCGGGACTGACGGCGGCACGGACGGTGGGTCTGACGGCGGGTTCGATGCCGGCTGTGACACCACGGCTTGCGGCAACTCACCCAAGGAGTGTGAGCTTTCGCAAATCACCGGCTGCCAGGGTGACGGCGGGTGCCGCTTCGCGCCCAGAGCCTCGCAGACCGCGTGCGGCGATGCGGGCGTGTGCAACACCCTGGGCGTCTGCATTTCCGACGTGTGCTCCGTCTCGCCCAACGGCACGGCCTGCAACGACGGGGTCCCCTGCACGCCCACCTCGACCTGTCAGAGCGGCCAGTGCAGGGGCGCCTGCGCCGCGCCGCCCGCCTGCAACGCGCCGGTCACGCCCATCAGCTGCGATCTCGTGTCGCCCAACGCGTGCGCGCTGCGTCCCACCAACGAAGGGGGCAGCTGCGGCGCCGTGGGCAACCTCTGTCTGGATGGTGGCTGCCTGCCCTGGCTCCAGCTGACACCACTCAACTTTCCCACCCAGCTCGCCGACGTGACCTACCCCACCGCCAGCTGGGTGCTGGCCAGCCCCGACGGAGGCAGCTGCGACACGGTGATCTCCACCAGCGGCGCTGCCCCCACCGTGATGCAAGGCAATTGCGGCACTCCGGTAATCACCTCGAGCGTCAACGATGCTGGCGTCTGGGTGATCACCACGCGTGGCCTCGACGTGGGCCCCAACGCGAGGCTGCACTTCGTCGGCGCCCGGCCCGTGCAGCTGGTGGTGGTGGGCGACGCATCGATTCGGGGCGTGGTGAGCGTGGCGCCCTTCTTCACCGGGGTTCAGCCCGCTGGAAGCCCCGCTTCGAGCTGCGCAGTGGCCCAGCCCGGCGCGGGCAATCGGCAAGGCGGTGGTGGCGGCGGCTTCGGGTCCACCGGCGGGCGAGGTGGCGACAACGGCGGCCTGGGCGGTGGCAACACCGCGACGTGGATGCCCCTGCGGGCGGGTTGTGCAGGCGCAGCCGGCTACCGGCCCTCGGGCATGAGCCTGCCTGGCCAGGGCGGGGGCGCGCTGCAGCTGATCGTCGCCGATACCCTGACGATGTCGGGCGGCGTGGTGACGGCCTCGGGTGGTGGCGGGAGAGCGGGCACCGGCAGCAACGAAGGCGGCGGTGGTGGCGGGAGCGGCGGCACCGTGATCATCGAAGCACGCATCATCAACTTGAGCGG
>JAYTAT010000851.1:0-2904 GCA_043737315.1 Archangium sp. | reverse complement strand
AAGAAGCAGCTCATCGAGGGCGGTACGCAGCTTCGGCGCCGACCCATCGCGGTATCTCTGCCGCGCGCTTCAGGAATCAAAGAAGCGTCGCGCGGCGTAGAGGCGGCGGCTGGTACGGGTGAGTGGGCTGCGGCGCCGAAGTCGAGCACGCCGAAGTTGATCGCAGCGTTGGTGGCGGTGGTTTTTGTGCTTATCGGCGCGTTGGTGGTGCTGCAACACCCGCGGGTGGTGGCGCCCATCGAGCCGGTCGCGCCACTTCCGAGTCCGAGTCCGCCGCCCGTGGCGGTGGTCGATTCACCGCAGCCGACCGCAGTGATGGAGCCGCCTCCGACCGTCGCCCTCAAGAGCAACCCGCCTCCGGTCTCGAAGGCGAAGGATTTCATCAAGCCCCGCGCGAGGGTTCACGGCGCCGAAGACGTGAAGAAGCTCCTCGCCAACCTGACCGCCGAGGCGAGCAAGCGGCCCCCGGGCGAAGCGCGGTCCCGAAAGCGGGCGCTCGACGAGTTCCGCGATGAGCTGAGCGCGGGCGGTAACCCGGAAGAG
This sequence comes from Archangium sp., assembly GCA_043737315.1. Taxonomy (GTDB): domain Bacteria; phylum Myxococcota; class Myxococcia; order Myxococcales; family Myxococcaceae; genus Archangium_A. The sequence continues at coordinate 2,361 of JAYTAT010000851.1, read as the reverse complement.
CTGTGGCGCCAACTCAAGGAGTATGAGCGGAACTCCCGGTGATGCTCGCGCTCTGTCTGAGTCTTACCGTCACGGCGCTTCCTCCGCGCGTCGCCCTGATGACCGCCTCGCGCGTGAACGTTTCCGAGGCTGACGCCGCGCAGCTCAATGCGCGCCTGGCGGCCGCTCTGAAGGCGGCAGGTCTCGTGGTGCTCGAGGTGAACTTGCCGTGCCTGGGCGACCTCACCTGTCTGCAGCAGCAGGGGCGGGGCATCGACGTGGAGGCCATCGTGTCCATTACGCTCGCCAGCGGGCCCCGGCAGATCGCCGTCGATTTGGAGACCATTTCTGTGCGCACCGGGACGTCCATCGATCAGCGCTGGTTCGGCTGGAAGACCAAGCAGCCGATCGGCTCCATCTCCGCGTTGATCGCCGAGGGTGCGCGCGGCATCGCGGTAAAGGTGCTTGCTGACCGCCCGGCCGATGCGCCGAAGCAGGTCACGCTCACGCCCAACCCCGTGGCGGCGCCCCCGCTGGTGATCGCGCATTCACCGCCGCAGGTAAGTCGTGTTCCTGAGCTGATCACCTGCGGGGCCGCGGTTGCCCTGGGCATCGCCGCCGCGGTGCTCTCGGGCATCGCGGTCGATCAACAAGGCCGCCTCGCCGCAGAGCCGCCGTACTCGCTCACCCTGGAGCAGGCCACCGCGCGTCGCGACGCTGCCAACACCACGTTCACCGCGGCCGCCATCTCGGGTGGCGCTGCGGGTGGGCTGGCCATCGCCTTTTTGACCCTCTTCCTGGTGCGCTGAGATGACCCATCGATTGCTTCCGTTGATGCTGTGTTGCGGCGGATTCTCGTCTTTCGCCGCGGGCAAGGTGCTGATGACCCCCAGCACGCGCGTCGGGCTCAACGAGAAGATCGCAGGTGACCTCCTTGGCCGGCTGGAGCGCGTGCTCTCGCAGGCAGGCCTCACCCTCAAGCGCGTCACGCAGGCCTGCGAAGGCGAGCGGTCGTGTCTGGTCGAGCTCGGCAAGAAAGAAGCGCAAGACGCGGTGGTGGTGGTCGCGCTGGTGATGAGCCTCAAGTCGATCGTCATTGACCTCGAGGCGGTGTCCACCGCGAGCGGCACGGTGCTCGGCCAGGCGAACTTCAAGTTAAAGGGCCCCGACGCGCCCCTACCCGACAGCGTCACCGCCTTCGCGCGGGCCATCGGTGAGCAGCTCGCGCTCGAGGCGAAGGCGAGGGATTTCGTCGCCGACGCGCCGCTCAAGGCGATGCTGGAGCCGCCGCCTGAGCCTGCGTTGACGATCCCTTTGGCGCCGTCACCTTCGCGTACGCCCGTCATCATCAGCGCAGTCGGGGCGGGCGCGGCCCTCGTCGCGGCGATCATCTTGTTCGGCGTTGGCTCCTCGGCGCAGTCGAAGTTGCCCCCTCGTGACTCGATGCTCGCGCCGCTCCCGCGTGATCAAGCACAGCAGCTCGTGAACGACGCGAACACGGCGTACACCGGCGCTGCCATCGCGGGCGGAGCCGCGGGCGCCATCGGGCTCGCTGCCATCCTCGCCGGTGTGACCTCGAAATGAAGCGCACCGACAACTTCCTCACGACGCGTAAAGCGAGGGCAAGTCTGCTGCTGCTCACGGCTCTGTTCTTCTTCGCGGGCTGTCAGTGCGTGCGCCTCGAGGACTATCGGGTCTGCGACGCGACGGTCGACTGCGGCGACGCGGCCGATGCGAGCCTTGAGAATGACGGTGGCATCCCCCCGCCGGCCGGCGGCGATGGCGGGTGCGTGCCCGACGGACAGGTCGACGCGCTCGACCTGATGGGCCTCGACACCGACTGCGATGGCGTCGACGGCGTGATGACGCGGCAGCTCTACGTCGACAAAGATCAAGGCGACGACACCAAAGCCGTGCCTGGAAATCCCAGCCAGCCCTGGGCCTCGATAGGTCGAGCGCTCACCTTCGCCGCTGACGCCGGCGGCTACGACGCGGTGTTGGTGAAGTCAGGCGCCTATGACGAGCTCGACGTGGAGTGGACCGCGAACGTTGACATCTGGGGTGGTCGCAGCGGCACCGGCACGTGGGCGCCCACGACGTCGATGTCGAACCTGCGCGGCGGGCGGGTGGCCCTCCTCATTCGTGGCGTGCAAGGCCGCACCTTGCGCGGCTTTCAAGTGCGCGCCGCCGCCGGGCCGAATGCCTCGATCGGCGTGTTTTGCGACAGCAGCTCGCCGCGCTTCGTCGATGTGCAGTTCTACGCTGCCGAGGGTGGCGCGGGCGTGGCTGGTGAGACAGAAGTTTTCCCCGATGCGGGCCCCGGTCGTGTCGGCAACGGGGGCGTCGCGAGCGGCTTTACCGACAACATCGGTCCTCCTGGTG
>JAYTAT010000850.1:0-2906 GCA_043737315.1 Archangium sp. | reverse complement strand
TCAGATCGCGACGCGCTGGCCGACCCGCTGCTTCCGCGCCTTGTTCAGCACGTGCTTGAGGTACTTGCCCGTGTAGCTGGCCTTCACCTCCGACACCTCTTCGGGCGTACCGATGGCCAGAATCTCACCGCCACCACTGCCACCTTCAGGCCCGAGATCGATGACCCAATCCGACGACTTGATGACGTCGAGGTTGTGCTCGATGACCACCACCGTGTTCCCCGCCTCGACGAGCCGGTTGAGCACGATGAGCAGCTTGCGCATGTCTTCGAAGTGCAGACCCGTCGTCGGCTCGTCGAGGATGTACAGCGTGCGGCCGGTCGACACCTTGGCGAGCTCACGCGACAGCTTGATGCGCTGCGCCTCACCACCCGACAGAGTCGTCGAGGGCTGACCCAGCTTGATGTAGCTCAGGCCCACGTCTTCCAGCGTCCTGAGCACGCGGCTGATGTCGCGATGCACCTCGAAGTGCACCATCGCCTCGCGCACCGACATGTCGAGGATCTCTGCCACGTTCTTGCCCTTGTAGCGAACCCGCAGCGTCGCCTCGTTGAAGCGCTTTCCGCCGCACACTTCACACGGCACGTAGACGTCAGCCAGGAAGTGCATCTCGACCTTCTTCACGCCGTCGCCTTCACACGACTCGCAGCGGCCACCCTTCACGTTGAAGCTGAAGCGGCCCGGCGTGTACCCGTACGTGCGCGCCTCCTGCGTCTGTGCGAGCACTTCACGAATCGCATCGAACACCTTGGTGTACGTCGCGGGGTTCGAACGAGGCGTGCGCCCGATCGGCCGCTGATCGATGTCGATCACCTTGTCGAGGTACTCGAGCCCGAGGATCGACTGGTGCTTCCCGGGGATGTCGCGGGTCTCGTAGATGTGCCGCGCCAGCGCCGGGTAGAGGATCTCGTTGATCAACGTCGACTTGCCCGCGCCTGAAACGCCGGTCACCGACACGAACAACCCGAGCGGGATGTCGACGCTCACGTCCTTGAGGTTGTTTTCCCGGGCGCCCTTGATGGTGATCTTCTGCTTGCCCGGCTTGCGGCGCGTCTCTGGCACGGTGATCTCGAGCCGGCCCGACAGGTACCCACCCGTCACGCTCTTTTCGTTGGCCATCACCTGCTTCGGCGTACCTTCCGCGATCACCGCGCCGCCCAGCTCACCTGCGCCGGGGCCGAAGTCGATGATCCAATCGGCCTCTTCCATCGTCTCTTCGTCGTGCTCGACCACCAGCACCGAGTTGCCCAGATCGCGCAGCTTCTTGAGCGTGGCGATCAACCGGCCGTTGTCGCGCTGGTGCAGGCCTATCGACGGCTCGTCGAGAATGTAGATGACGCCGGTCAGCTCGCTGCCCATCTGCGAGGCGAGCCGAATGCGCTGGCTCTCGCCACCCGACAGCGTGGAGGCCGCGCGATCGAGCGACAGGTAGGTGAGGCCGACGTCCGCGAGGAACGAGAGGCGCGACCTGATTTCCTTGAGCAGCTCAGCGGCGATGGTCGCCTCGTTCTTGCTCAGCGGCAGCGCCGCCAGGAAATCCAGCGCCTGCCGAATGGTCATGCGCGAGAGGTCGACGATGCTGCTGCCGCCGACCTTCACCGCGCGCGATTCAGGCCTGAGCCGCTCGCCGCTGCAGGTCGGGCACGGCTTTTCGCTCAGGAACTTCATGTAGTACTGCTTCATCGACTCCGAGGTCGTCGAGTTGAAGCTGCGCCACAGCTTGTTGACCAGGCCCTCCCACTCCATCTTCCAGCGGGCCTCGCCCCACTTCATCGCGAGCTCTTTGCCGCTGCTCCCGTAGAGCACCACGTCGGTCTGCTTCTTGGGCAGTTGGTTCCACGGCGTGTCGAGATCGATGGCGAACGCGCGCGACAGGGTGTCGACGAGATCAGCCGTCCAGCCTTCGCCGCGAGACACGCCTGAGGCCCACACTTCGACCGCACCCTCTTTGATCGACCGCGTCTTGTCGGGGACGATGAGATCGGGATCCATCTCGGCGCGGGTGCCCAGGCCACTGCACACCGTGCACATGCCCAGCGGGTTGTTGAACGAGAACGACGAGGGCGCCAGCTCGGGAAACGACAATGCGCAGTGATGGCAGGAGTTGTGCTCGCTCATCGTGCGATCGGCGCTCTTGGTGCCGTGTTCGTCGGTGACGATCAGCACGCCTTTGCCTTCGCGCAGGGCCTGCTCCACCGAGTCAGTCAGGCGCGGGCGCAGATCGGGCTTGAGCACCAGGCGATCGATGATGAGCTCGACGTCGTGCTTCGACTTCTTGTCGAGCTCGAATTTCTCCTCGAGCGAACGCACCTTGCCGTCGACACGCGCGCGGCTGAAGCCTCGCTTCTGCGCATCGACGAGCAGGTCTTTGTGCTCACCCTTGCGGTTGACCACGATCGGCGCGAGCAGCTGAATCTTGGTGCCCGCGGGCGACTTGAGGATCTCCTCGACGATCTGCTGGGCCGACTGCTTGCCGACTTTGCGGCCGCAGTTGTTGCAGTGCTGCACGCCGATGTTCGCGTAGAGCACGCGCAGATAGTCGTGCACCTCGGTGACCGTGCCCACCGTCGAGCGCGGGTTGTTCGACGCGGCCTTCTGCTCGATCGAGATGGTGGGCGAGAGCCCGCGAATGGTGTCGTAGCGGGGCTTCTCCATCTGCCCGAGAAACTGGCGGGCGTAGGCAGAGAGCGACTCGACGTACCGGCGCTGCCCTTCGGCATACAGCGTGTCGAAGGCAAGCGAACTCTTGCCCGAGCCTGAGACGCCCGTGAACACCACGAGCTTCTTCTTGGGGATGTCGAGAGAGACGCCTTTGAGGTTGTGCTCTTTGGCGCCGCGAATGCTGACGAAGTCGGGTTCGGCCATGGGTTGCCCTGAAGTAGCGCCGATGGGGTGCCAGCGCCCGG
>JAYTAT010000849.1:0-7194 GCA_043737315.1 Archangium sp. | reverse complement strand
TTCTCGCGCAGCGTCTTGACGGCCGGCAGCGCCGCCCAGCCGCGATGAACGATCAAACCGACGGCATGGAAGGCGCCCCACGCGACGAAGGTCAACGCTGCGCCGTGCCACAAGCCGCCGAGCACCATGGTGAGCCCCAGCGCCGCAGCGGTACGAGCCGCGCTGCCTTTCGAGCCACCGAGCGGAATGAAGAGGTAGTCGCGCAGCCAGGTGGACAGTGAGATGTGCCAGCGCCGCCAGAACTCTTGCGGGCTCTTCGCTGAGTACGGCGCGTCGAAGTTCTCCGGCATCGGGTACCCGAGCAACGCGGCAGAGCCGATGGCCAGATCGGTGTACCCGGAGAAGTCGCAGAAGATCTGCGCTGCGTAGCCATAGATGCCCAGCAGCACCTCGATGCTCGAGTGTTCGCCCGGTGCCTCGAAGACCGGATCGACCAGCGCGCTCGCCAGCAATTGGGCCAGCACGACTTTCTTGAACAGGCCCAGCCCGATGCGCTGCATCGCCAGCGGGAGATCGATGTTCGTCGGGTCGCGCGGTTGAGCGAGCGCGGGCAGGAACGTCGCCGCTCGAAGAATCGGGCCGGCCACGAGCTGCGGGAAGAAGGCCACGTACAGCAGCGCATCCACCACGCGCACCTTGACCGGAATGCGCCGTCGCCAGGCGTCGACCATCAACGAAATGGCGTGGAAGCTGAAGAACGAGATGCCCACCGGCAGCGCGACTTCAGGAAGTCTGGGTGAGCCGAGGTGAAGCCCTGCCGAGTCGAGCGCCCAGAGCACCACGCTGGCGCCGAAGCCGAGGTACTTGAAGAGCGCCAGGGTCAGCAGCACGGCGCTCACGCCTGCGGTGAGAATGAAGCGGCGCGACCGTTCGGAAGTGGCTTCCTCGAGCGCTTGCGCGACCAACGCGGCTTCCAACGAGAGGCCCACCAGCACGGGGAGAAAGCGCCAGTCCCAATACGCGTAGAAAGCCCAGCTCGCGAGGAGCAGAAACAATTGATGGCTCTGGTGATGACGCGCGAGTGCCCATGCGCCCGCGAAGGCGCCGACGAAGAAGAGTGCGTATTCGACGGTCGGGAAAAGCACTGTCGGAGAGGTTACGCCGGCTGCAGCGTGGATCGAGTTTGCCCTCTTCGACTTACGGGGTCGCTTCATCCGGGCTCGCCCAGGCGTCTCGATGGACCGGCTGCGCTGCGGAGTCGCATCAGGCTCGCAGATGGTGTTTGAAGAGTGTTTGCATGGGGCGCATTCACAAAGAACGGCATCGCACCGAGCGCATCGGCTGGCTGCGCGCGACGGTGCTGGGGGCCAATGACGGCATCGTCTCGACGGCGAGCCTCGTGTTGGGGGTGGCCGCAGCGCACGGCACCCGCGCCAACATTCTCATCGCCGGGGGCGCAGGGCTCGTCGCAGGCGCGATGTCGATGGCCGCGGGCGAATACGTCTCGGTGTACTCGCAGGCCGACACCGAAGCAGCCGAGTTGGAGCTCGAACGCGCTGAGCTCGCCGCCGACCCCGTGGCGGAGAAGAAGGAGCTGGCGAACATCTACGTGAGCCGTGGCCTCGACGTCGAGCTGGCGCGCAAAGTCGCCGAGCAGCTGATGGCCTACGACGCCGAAGGGGCGCACGCGCGCGACGAGCTGGGCATCACCGAGACGCACGCAGCCAAACCCATGCAGGCAGCGCTCGCTTCAGCGGCCAGCTTCGCGGCGGGTGCTGCGTTGCCGCTGCTCATCACGGCGCTGGCACCGCGAGAAAGTCTGCTGCCCGCCGTCGGCCTCACCGCGCTCCTGTTTCTGGGGATGCTGGGCGGGCTCTCTGCGAAGGTCGGTGGAGCGAAGGTGCGGCGCGCTGCAATCCGTGTCACCTTCTGGGGCGCGCTGGCCATGGGGTTGACCGCTGGGGTGGGCGCCTTGTTCGGAGTGGTGAGCCCATGAAGAGCTATCTCCTCTCAGCTTTCGTCCGCACCCACGCTCACCTCGACGAAGACGTGTTTCGTCTGTCGGAGCCGACCGCGTGGCTGGTGTGGGAAGCCGGCCCCTGGAAGCCCGGTGGTGCGCGCACCCTCACCGCGGCGCCCCCGTCACCGTCGGCCAACCCGGTCAGCCCGGCCGCCGAGGCGCTCGCGTATTCTCTGGCGCCCAGAGACCCGACGAAGGACCAGGTCACCCTGGGCCGCAACCCCGTCTGCGACATCGTCATCAACGACGGCACCGTCTCGATGTTGCACCTGGTGCTCGTGCGTTCGGAGACCCGGTGGCTGGTGCAGGATTCAGGGTCTCGCAACGGCAGCAACCTCAGCGGCTCACCCCTCGAGTCGGGCAAACCCAAGTCGTTGATCAGCACCGCTCGTTTGATGGCGGGCTCGGTGGCTTTCAGCTTCTACGAGCCCAAAGACATGCTCTGGCGGCTCAAGCAGTACCGGTGACCGCATTCAAACCTGACATGACGCTGTCACGACCCTGAGCGACTCTGAGTTCATCCACGGCAATCACGCTGGGGAAGAACGAAAGAGAAGCCCATGAAGAACATGATTAATTGGTTCGAGCTGCCGGTGACCGACCTCTCCCGCGCGACCGCGTTCTACGCGCAGGTGCTGGCCACCCCCCTCAAGACCGAAGACTTCCAGGGCACGCAGATGACCGTCCTCAAGGTCGACGGGGTGATGGGGGCGCTGGTCAAAATGGCCGACCGCAAGCCCTCGCGTGACGGCGCGCTCGTCTACCTGAACGTCGACGGCCAGCTCGACGCAGTGGTGGGCCGGGTGGTGAAGGCGGGTGGCCAGGTGGCAGGCCCGGTGGTCGACCTGGGCCCGATGGGCAGCTACGCGGTGATGATCGACACCGAAGGCAACCACGTCGCCGTTCACCAGTCGGCGCGCTGACGTATACAGCGGCGCGTGCAACGTCAGGCCCGGCTCCTCGCCATCACCGAGTTTCTCCGCGCGCGAAAAACGGGCGTCACCGCGCAGCAGCTGGCCGAGCGGTTCTCGGTGACCATGCGCACCATCTACCGCGACCTCGACACGTTGCGGGAAGCCGAGCTGCCGGTGCTGGCGGAGCAGGGCCGGGGCGGGGGCTACGCGCTCGATCGCCACTACACCCTCCCGCCGCTCAACCTGACCGCGCGTGAGGCGGCGGTGCTCTGCGCGCTGGGGAGCCACGCGCTCTCCATGCGGCTGATTCCTTTTCCCGAGGCGACCACCCGCGCGCTGGAGAAAGTGCGCGGCGTGCTCTCGTCTTCGGCGCAACGAGAGCTGCTCACGCTGCTCAAACAACTGCAGTTCGTGGGCGTGCCCGCGCATGGAGCGCCCATGGGGGTGACCCGGGCCATCGAAGAGGCGTGGTTCTCTCAACGCGCGCTCGACCTGGTGTATCGAAACGCGAACGGCGAGACGACGCTGCGAAGGGTGCGCATCGAGAGCCTGGTGATGGAGCGTACCCTGACGCTGATCAACTGCGTCGACCAGGCGCTGGGTGAGAGACGACAGTTTCGCCTCGACCGCATCGAGAAAGCCAACCTGGCCCAGTGAGCGCTGCAGCGGTAGCGCTCGTCGAGACGACCGCGATGGCGGCTCAGGCCGGCTGGTGCGCCAGCCGAGCGAGGGCCAGGCGCAGCTCTTCCCACGGGCTGCCCAGTGAGAAGGCTTTGGTCTCATCGAGCAGCTGCCTGGCCGCAGCGACATTCTCGGGGCCATGCACCAGCGCGCTGAAACGCGAGAGCAGCGACCAGACCGCGGAAGGCACTTCGGGATCTACCCGGACGTACCAGTCGAAGTAGGTCTCGAGACGGCTGGCGATGGAACGAACGGAATCGGCTTGCGACATGTGGCCTCCGTGCTTCGTTGGGCAACAAGTTCAATCTGGAGCCGGTTTACCGGGCCCGGAGTGAGATTGTGATGGAGCCGCAGTCACATTGCAGTCAATTCGTGGGTGCGATCTCGGCCTACGTGTGTGGAGAGATCGCAGGTTCTTCAGGGCGAGAGAAACGTTCCGGTGGCTGCGTCGCCGTGCACCCTCACCACGCGTTGAGCAATCACGCCGCCGTCGAGTGACGCGCTCACGTCGACGGTGTCTCCGGGCAGATTGAAGATGACCACGTCACCTTTTGCACCCGTGCTGGCCAGCGTGCTCGTGGGCAACCCGCTCTGGCCGACGTAGCGGACTTCACCCGCGCTGCCGGCGATGGTGACCACCGCACCCTCGACGGGATTTCCGGAGCAGTCTTCGACCGTCAGCGCGAGCACTGCGCCGCCGTCGACGAGGGTGACGTTGGCGATGCCGGCCGCGAGCCCGCGGGTCGACTCGTCGAAGAGCACCAGCTCGAGGTCGTCGCGGTCATGACGCCAGGGTGTGCCGGGCGAGGCGTACGAGAGCGCAAAGCCCGCATCGGGTGAGGGGTGCGTGGCGCGTACTTCGCCCTGGAGTGGGAAGCAGCCCGCGTCGAAGGTGAGCCGGTAGACCCCGCCGTCAGTCGAGGTGGCGCTCGCGATGACGGTGCCGTCGGTGCGCAGCAGCTCGACCTTGATGTCGCTCATCGGGGTGCGCGTGAAACCGGCGCGCATGGTCTTGCCGGTGATTACGAACTCAGCCTGTCCACCTGAGGCGGGCGGCCGGCCGCGGCAGGAGAAGTCGAGCCCTGCGTCGGTGGCGGTACCGGCGTCTACCACGTCGATGAGACACACCGGCGCGACGACGAAGCCAGAGTCGACCGCGCCCGCGTCAGGGACCTCGCTCTTCCCGCAGGCGAAGACCACCACACTCGAGATCAAAACCACCGGAACGCGCATCGCCGCACCTTATCTCCCTCTCCTCTGCGCTCAATTGCCAACGGGCTGCGGTAGGGTGGCGCCTGGCCGGAGTGAGGATGACATGCGTTACCGCTTCGCAACGTTGCTCCTGGTGATTTCGTCGGCCTGTGGGCGCACTCCGTTCGACCCTGAACCAAAGGCCGATGCCGGCGTGAACGACGCGGGGTTCAAAGAAGCGCCGCTGTTCGTGTTCACCGGCGCGACCTGCCCCGATGCGGGCACGGAGCAAGACCTCACGCCGCTTCAGTTCGATGGCCTCGCGTTGGTGCGGTTTCGCGCGACAGAAGAATGCAGCGGTGCGGGTGGTGAGTGGTTCGTCGGCACCGAGGTGGGCTCCATGCGCGATCTCTTCGTGGGGCAACACGCCTGCTTCTTCCAGCCTGCCGCGCTGAGGAACTCAGAGGCAGAACGATTCGCCGTCGTGCGGTACATGCAGACGGCGGCGCTCTTTCACACGCCCACAGGGTGGTGTCTGACCGGCGCCGATGGCGGCGAGCCCGTCAGCAGTGATGTGAAGAACATCGCCTGGGGCGTCTATGCGACCGAGGCGGGCGCTCGGGCGGCATACGAGCGGCTGCGTTAGCCACGACCCCCCGCCCCGGTGAGGAACACCTCGGCCGACGCTCGCAGCGTGTTGTCGTGGATCTCGAGCACCTTCGAAATGCGCCCATCGGCATCGCGCTGATATCCACCTGCGAGATTCCAGGCGACCGGCACTTTCATCGCGGCCATTGCCCTGAAGACGCGGAGGTCTCGCTCCAGCAGGTCTGCGGTGGTGAGCCACCCACCGAGCGGGTCATCGATGTGCGGGTCAGCCCCCGCCTGGTACAGCACGACGTCGCAGCCGGCGAACGAGCTCAGGATCTCAGGCAACCGCTCGAAGAATGCGTTCGCCTCTTTCGGCCGCCGGTAGTGGGCGCCCACGGTAAAATGGTGCACCCACGCACCCGCATCGAGCTTCGCGATGATGTCGTCAGTCCCGTCACCTTCGTGGTGATCACAATCGAGGATCCCGATGCGCTGCGCGCCTTCAGCATGAAGCGATGCGGCGGTGACCATCAGCCCATTGAAGGTGCAGAAGCCGGCCACGTTCGACCACCGCGCGTGATGAAACCCCGAGCACGGCGCAGCCGCCACGCCCCCGTTGCGCCAGGCGTACCGGGCCGCCGAACGCATGGCCCCGCTGGTGTACGGCAACGACCCCGCCACCTGCGCTGAACGATTGCCAAACCCATTGTCTGCCTGGCACTCGAGTACCGCGCGCACGAACTTTGCGTCATGCGCGAGGGCAAACCCGGCGCGGGTGATGGGCTCAGGCTCGTGAAACTCGAGCGGCAGGCCCAACCCCTTCCACGAAGCCACGACCTGAGAGGGCTTTCCGGCACTCGGCGAGTAGCTGCTGGAGTCGGCCACCATGCGCGGTGAATAGAAGATGGGGAGTGTTTTCATGAGGTGATGATGCGCTCAGGCTACCTGTCTTTCCATTCATGGGATTGCAGGTGACATGACGATGCAGTCAGGTACACGGCATGACGCTTTCTGCCCTGACAGGGCTCTCCCTCGACCGCCTCAGCTCATTTCTTCAGATCGCCGATGCAGGTGGTCTCTCGCGCGCTGCGCCTGGTGAGCCCGTGCGCCAAAGCCAGCTCAGCCGCCAACTCAAAGACCTGGAGACCGCCCTGGGCCAGCCCCTCTTCCTTCGCACGGGCCGAGGCATGGAGTTGACCTCGGCCGGCCGCAGCCTCGCGCGGGTGGTGCGAGAGCTGGGTCAGGGCCTCACCGACGTCGCCACTGCGGGGCAGGGGCCGGTGCTGGTCTCGATCGGCGCGGGTGACAGCGTGCTGCAGTGGCTGGTGCTGCCCAGGCTCCCCACGCTCACCGCCGCGCTCAAGGGCGTGCAGCTTGACCTCAGCGCGCTGGGCGCAGAGGGCGTGGTCACCGCGCTGCAAGAGCACCGCATCGATCTCGGTCTGCTCCGGTCGAGTGGGGCTGCGGGTGAGCTGAAGACCGTGCGGCTGGGCGTCGTCTCGTATGCGCTCTTCAGCGCGGTGGGCCGGGGGAAGTTGCCGCTCGCGGTGCCCACCACCGAGCGGGGCCTGGAGCGTTCACTTCAAACGCTCGGTCACGCCTCGTTGCGGTGCGAGACCTTTCCGCAAGTCGCTCAGGCCGTGAGGACGGGCGCGTATGCCGGGGTGTTGCCGACCTTCGCGCGGTCGCAGCTTCCTGCCGCACACTTTTCCATGACCTCTTCGCCCGCACTCGACGCGGCGGCGACGCCGTTGCTGCTCGCCTGGCGGGCCCGCACGCTCGAGCTTCGCCCGCAGGTGAAGCTTCTCCGCCGGGTTCTCGAGCAGGTCCTTCGCCCACTGCTCTGAGAGGCCGCAA
>JAYTAT010000848.1:0-7195 GCA_043737315.1 Archangium sp. | reverse complement strand
CGCCCAGCACGGCCATCGTGCCGGCATCGCAGGCTGGCACGATGGCCTCGCAGCCCCACCCTGAGGCATGTCGGCGAAAGCCAGTTGCGCACTCGGTGGCGCCCGCCGGCCGGCACTCACCGGTGGAGGCGAAGTACGTGCCAGCGTCGCAGCCCGTGTCTTTCGTCGAAGCGTCGAGGCCCGCGTCGGGCACACCCTCGGGGACAGCGCAGGCACACAGCAGCGCGCACCCGGCCCACAGCCACGCGGTGCGGTTCATGGGAGCAGGTCGAACCGGGTGGACTGCACGGTGAGCGGTACACCCGCGTCGTCGACGAGCGCGGTGTCGAGCTGCACCGGCTGCGAGGTGCGCTGCACGATGGCGCGGAAGCGGCCGCCCGACAGCGTGGGCGCGAGCACCCGCACGTTGGCCCCGACCGAGTCGGCGAGCAATTGGGCGCGCGCGTTGCCCTCGAGCCGCACCGACTCGAGCGTGGCGTTCGTGATGCCCGAGAAGAGGCCGATGCCGTCGCCGACGTCTTCGAAGCGCGCGATGTCGATGGGCACGCGCACCGCGAAGGTGTCCTTCACGAGCACCTGCTTGACCACCAGGCCCGAGTTGTCGCGTGCGCCGATGCCCACGAGCGCGTTGCCGCTCACTTCTCCGCCGGTGATGGTCACGGTGGCCTCGCCCGCGTCGGCCGCCTGCCCCTGCGCCCAGATGCCTCGGCCGAGGTTGCCCTTCACCGCGCACGACTCGATGGAAGCGCGCGTCTGTGCGCCGTCGAGCAGCACGCCCACGTTCTCGTTGCCCTCGATGGTGACGTTCGTGAGCATGACGTGCGCGCCGTCGCTGGCCACGAGCCCCGAGCCCGCAGAGAGCGACTTACCCAGCTGCTCTGAGAGGCGCCCGCCTTCGAGCCGCGCGTACGCGCCCTTGAGGCGCAGGCCCACCGCGCTTTGGGTCAGCTCGCAGTCGGTGAGCACCACCTCGCGATTCTCGCAGTCAGGGCGGGTACAGGTGGAGGTCACTGCGCTCGTGCCCGCCTGCATCACCTTGACTCCGATGAGCCGCGCCGGGCCGGGGTCGATGGCGATGCCGGCGCCCGTGCCCGCGACGATGCGAACGCCCTGCACCAGCGTGCGCTCGCCGCCCATCACCGTGAGCACCGGGTCGCCCCCGGTGAGGGTGACCACGGCGCCCGCGCTCGCCGCGAGGCTCACGTCGGAAGGCAGCGTGAAGGGCCCGCTGTACGTGCCGGCAGAGAGAATGACGCAGTCACCGGGCGAGGCGAGCCCGAGCGTGTCGGCGAGCGAGCTCGAGGGGACGGCGACCCGGTCGCACACGAGCCCCCTGGGCCGTACGGTCTGGGGCGGCGTGAGTGGACCGCACGAGACGAAGAGGAGGAGGAGCAGGGCTCGCATGATGATTGATGACCCTAGCCCCAACTGCCATTGGGATCCCCCGAGCGATGGTGCACCGTTTTTCTCACCGTCGCGCTCTTTGTTCGTCGCCCGGGCTTGACGAATTCCTTTCGCGGCCCTCTCGCGCAGATTTGCCGTGGATGTGGGGTCATGGCGGCCAGGTGCTCGAAACCAGAAGCACCCGGGCCCTGCTGATTTTGCGCGCGGCCTGATCGCCCCGTGGCACCAGATTGGCAAAGCGTCCGAACGCCTCAGGCCGGTCGTTTCTTCGCCTTCGCACAGGAGTGCGCCATGGATCACGTCCACACGTTGAGCGTCGTTTCTCCCCTGCCGATGCAGGCCCCGGCCGTGCCGAACGAGAAGTCGCCGCGTCGCCTGAAGGCCCGCCTGCTGGCGGTCAGCCTGATGCTCAATGGGGGGCTCGCGCTGGGGGCCGGTGCCGCGGCGCTGACCATTCACGTGAAGCTCGAGCAGCTCTCCACCCACACGCAGGCCTACGCGCAGGCGACCGATCGGTACGCGCGCGGCCTGGCCACCCTGGGCGATGAGTCACGGGCGATGCAAGACGGGCTGCTCGACGTGCGCACCGCGGTGAGGGCCCACGCCAGCGAAGAGGCGCTCTTCATGAAGACGTTGATCCTCAAGCCGGGCGTCAATCACGCGCTCGCCCGCCGCATCGCCTCGGCCGTGCAGCGGGAGTGCACGCTCTCGGGGCAAGACCCCAACCTGGTGCTCTCGGTCATCTCGGTGGAGTCGGACTTCAACCCGCGCGCCGTCTCACCCGTGGGCGCGGTGGGCCTGATGCAGGTGATGCCGCTGTGGAAGAAGGTGCTCGAGGTGGATGACCTGAGCCACCCGGAGACCTCGATTCATGCGGGCGTGCAGATTCTCCAGCACTACCTGCAGCTCTACGACAACAACCTCGACCTCACCTTGACCGCGTACAACCGAGGCCCCGGCCAGGTGAACGAGGCGATCGCCAGCGGGGTGAGCCCGGCGAACGGGTACTCGGCCAAGGTGCTGGGGGTGGCCCTGCGCCTCAACGCGATCGATGTTTCCGCGAAGCCCTGATCAGATGCGCGTGTTGCTGCGGATCGAATCGACGAGGTTGCGCATCCACTTCTCGTACTCGTCGGATCGGCCGCCGCCATCGAAGCTGAGATCCTGGCTGTCGACGTAGCTGATGGTGGCCTGGCTGGTGTCGTAGGCGATGCGCACGCGCACCAGGCCCTTGCGGTGGTTCAGGCGGGCCACGATGCCGCTGGGGTCTTCGCTCTCGATGACCCAGCTGTGCTGCGAGAGGGCGCGCTGCAGGGCCACCTTCACCGCGTCGGGCTTCTGCTTGGCGTCGAACACCGCCATGGTGGGCGCAGGCTTGACGGCCACCGGCGGGGGCGCCGCGGGAATCACGACGACCGGCTTCTTGAGCGCGTCGCGGATGCTCGACTCGAGGTTGCCGACCCACTTCTCGTAGCCCTTGCCTGCGTTGTCGGCCTGCAGGCCCTTCACGGTGACGCGGTCGCCTGCATAGGTGAGGTCGACGCGAACGGTGGCGCCCTTGTGCGAGAGGCGGGCGACGATGTTCGCCGGGTTCTCTGCCTCGGCCACCCAGCCGCGGCTCTGCATGGCGCTGATGATGGCGGCGCGCACTTCAGCCGGGTCGTGCTGCTCGGGCAGCAGCAACACGCGCGGCTCCGCAGTGGAGAGATCGAGCTCAGGAACCTTCTTGCCGCAGCCGAGGGTCAGCACTGCAATCACAGCAACGACGCTCGCGAGACGTCCGAACATGGGCACTCCGTGTGAGGGTTTGAGAGGCTGCCCCCTTAATCGGGCGAGCAGCCGTGTGGAATCAGTTCCTTTGGTTGCCGCAGGCGGCCACCGGGCTTGTCTGGGCTCTTCTCAATCATTGCGGTCCATGTGTTTGCAGGGCGCGCTGAAGACCCAGGGGTTTCATGCGCCGGGTATCGAGCACCGCGTGCACGCGCGTTTCCATTGAGTAGCATCCACCGTCCGTTGACCCGCCTGCTCGCTCTCGTGTTGATGTTCACCTTCGGCTGCGGGCCACAGCGTCGCATCGACCGGTGCAGTCCCAGCGCGACCGCCTCTGGTGAGCCGCCCATTCTGGTGACGTTGGTCGGCCAGCCGGTCGACGTCGAGCTGGTGTTGCCGCCCGCCGTGTTCTGCCCGCAGGGAAACCCGGTGGCCACCTCGGTGGTGACCGAGGTGCTCGACGCGTTCAATCAGCCCGTGGCGCACCAGCGCAGCGAGCCGCTCTCCAGCAACACCGGTGGCTACTCGACGCGCGTCACCTTCAGCCCGCTCAGCGCGGGGGTGCACTATCTGACCGCCCGTTTCGAGCCGTCACTGGGCACCACCCATCGCCAGCTCCAGGTCGCGCTCGAGCGCAGCAGCCAGACACCCTTCATCCGCACCAGGCTGGGCGCGGTCTGCGACGAAGTGGTGCCGTTGCGCGAGGCGGTGCTGTGCCGACGCGGTACGCAGCTCAGCGTGATGCAGGACGGCGGGGTGAGCTCGACCGAGACGGTCACCGCGGTCGCCAGTGCGGGGGCGGTGGGCTGGGTGTGGACAGAGGCGCGCCTCTCGCGGCTCAGTCAGACAGAGGGGGGGCTTTCGCGGCTCGACTTCGCCCTGCCCCTGAGCCGGGGCGCGGTCACCGTCACCCCCGACCGCTGGATTCTGGGCAGCGGCGCGCAGTTCGTCGAGGTGCGCTTCTCTGATGGCGGCCTGTCGGAGCGCCGCTGGAGCATCGACGCGAGCGCGGCGCCCATCACAGGCCCTGGGCTGGCGCTGTCGGGTGAGGTGCTCGGCTGGGCCACGCCCACGAAGTTGTGCCAGGGCGTTCCCGACGCGTCGGTGCAGTGTGTAGAGAGCGAGCTGCAACCCAACGCGAGCGAGGGCAACGCCATCTGGTTGCGCGGCACCGCGAGCGGCGTGGTGGCCATCGCCCGCTTCGAGCCGGGCGCCCGTGATCCACAGGTCACCTTCGTACCCGCGCAGGTGACGGCGCTGACCGACGCGCGGCTGAGCCGGCCGGTCTTCTCGTGGAACGGCCGCCTGGTGACCGTGCGCGCAGACGACCTCTCGTTCGAAGCCTGGCGTTCACCCGGGCCCATCGCCCGGCAGAGCGTCACCGAGTCGTTCGTGGTCTTTCAGCTTCAGTCGGGCGAGACGGTCATCTTCCAGCGCTGAAAATCGTTCAGCCGGTGATGCCGGCGAAGAGCACCGCGTTGGGCAGGCTGCGCGCAAAGGCCGTCACCGCCACCGATTCACCCTTGCCCATCTTCGAGAGGAACGACTCGATGCCGCCTTCGATGGCGCGCTTGCTGGGCGCCTTCGAGCCGAAGTGTTCGTGCAGCTCGGCCGCGGTCAGCAGCCAGCAGCTGCCGGCTTTCTTCTTGTCGGCCAGCACGTAGACGTCGAGCACGCCGTTGGTGGGCGCCTTGCCCGCACGCTTGCGGAACTCAGCGATGGAGGCATCACCCGCGGCGAGCTTCTGCGCGTCGTCGAGGGTCTGCTTGATGGTGGTGTTCCACTTGGTCCATTCGCTCCAGCTTTTGGTGGCCATGGTGGCAGCCTATGTCTGAAATGGTCTCAGGGGCGCTGCGTGATTGACTGCCGCGACCGCGGTGAGTGCGGGAAGTTGGTACACGGGGGCATGGCTTCTGTCCGCCGCGAATCTGAACTCACCCGCATCACCCGGCTGATCACCGAGCCGACCGTGGGCCTGTCGGTGTGCGGTATCAGCGGGGCAGGCGGGGTGGGAAAGAGCTACCTGCTGCAGCAGGCCCTCGAGGCGGTCGACCTCGATGCCCTGGGTATTCTGCACGTCTGGGTCGATGGCTCGAACCCGCAGATGCGCGGTGACTTTTTCGGCATTCTCGAGCAGCTCTTTCGCCGCAACCTCAACCCGAAGAGCCCCCACCGCGACTACTTCCCCCACGTTCGAGACCTGGCCCGGCTGCACCGCGAGCTGGGGTTGGATGCGGCGCGCGAGCTCGACAGGGCGAAGGTGCCAGAGAGCGTCAGGCGCCGGGTGAGCAGCCTCATCAGGACAGGGCACATGCTCAACAAGGCGGTGCCGATGACCCGCGACTACCTGAACCTCGCCGCGCTCAACATCTCAGAAAAAGAGACCCACGAAGCGCTCGACGACGCGTGGCGGTTCGCCTCTGACCTGAAGTCGTTCTCCGAGTCTTCCGGCGTGTTGCGCAAGCTGCTGGGCCTCTCGAAGAAAGACCGGGTTCGCCGCGAGCTGTACAAGGTGACCGCTGAGGAGGCGCTGGTCGACCTGCGCGCTGCGATGGGGGCGCTGGAGACCGGGCAGATCCTCAAGCGGCTGGCTCAGGATCCCATCGAGGGGGCGCGCAAGCTGCTCATCGTGCTCGACGACTACGAGGTCTTGAGCCCGCTGCTGGGTGATTTCCTCGTCGGCTCGCTGGTACCTGAGCTCGCGGCGGCGGGCTTCGAGACGCTGCTCTTCGTGTTGTGCCGCGATGATCTCGAGGCCACGCACGTGGGCTGGTCGCAGCACTGCAAACGCTTCATCAAGGATCAGGTTCGCCTCACGCCCTTCGACGAGCCCACCGCGCTCGCGTTGATGGCCGAGGCAGGCATCGATTCGGAGCGGGGCAAGCAGCTCTTCATCTCGACCCAGGGCTACCCGTTCCTGCTCAGCCTGGTGATCGAAGAGTCTTCGACCATCGATGGAAACTCAGCGCTCTTCTTACGCAAGTTCTTCGACCGCACCACCCGGTGGATGACGCCGCGCGAGCAGGAGTGGTTCGTGCGCGTCTGCTACCTCGAGCGCGTCAACGAAGACACGCTGGCCCCGCTCTTTCTCGGCGAAGACGTGCGGCGAATTCAAGACTGGTTCGAGCGCGAGCCGTCGATTCGTGATCCCGGCGCCGAGTACTTCAGGGTGCGGCCGCTGATTCGAGACAAGGTGATCCGATATCTCGAGGTGCGCGCGCCCACCCGGCACCATGAGTTGATCCGCCTCGCAGCCTCTTCGCCGTGACTGCCTTGTCAGACGCACCCCGCGCGCCTCGCCGCAATCTCCGCTGATTGCGCGGGGCCTCGGCCTTGCACACGTGGCGCGCCATGAAATCGAAGTCGTGGGCCCTGATTCTTGTGATGAGCTCCTGTGAGCCCGCGGTGACCAGCACCTTCGTCGAAGGCAGCGTGCAGGGTGTATCGGTGCCTGCCGCCGCGGCCGTGAGCGCCACAGGGCGGAACCTGTTCGGCTCCGTTCGCCACACGGTCTGGCTGGGGAGCGGCCTGGCGTGTTCTGAACTTCGAACGGCGACGCTCGAGCAGGCCGACGCCTTTGGCCCGTCGTTCGCGGCCACAGCCGACGGGGGTCGTGCGCCCTCGTTGATCATCGACACCGACGGCAACGCGTCGTTCGATACGGGCAGCGGCGCCGAACGCCTTCGCGGTACTTCGAAGCTGACGCTGCAGAAGGTCGAGAGCAACGGGAACCTCTCGGCGCGCTACACCGCGACGTTCAGCAGCGGCGCTGGCACCGACACCGTGACGGGCGACTACATCGCAACGCCCTGTGCGAGCGCCAACCCTGGCTGCAGCGCTTCGCCGGGGCTGCTCGTCGCCGCCGCTGCGTTGTGGTTTGTGCGCCGCAAGCTCGCGCGCTCCGAAGGATGAACGTCCCGCGCTGAGGTCGCGTTGACCCCGCCCTGTGAAGGCGTTGCTCCCCAGCGGGCCGTGGGTTCAGATGGCGCGATGTGTCCCCGCGGGCCAGGCGCCGAGTGAA
>JAYTAT010000847.1:0-2908 GCA_043737315.1 Archangium sp. | reverse complement strand
TGGAGCATCGTCTCGAGGATCGACAGACGGCCGATCTTCGCCTGCTCCATCGCCTTGAGCATGATCGCCGTGGTGATGCCGGTGATCTTGATGTCCATCTGCACGGCGGTGATGCCCTTCGCGGTGCCGCACACCTTGAAGTCCATGTCGCCCAGGTGATCCTCGTCACCCAGGATGTCGGAGAGAATGGCGATCTTGTCGCCTTCCTTCACCAGGCCCATCGCGATGCCCGCGACCGGTGACTTGATCGGAACGCCGGCGTCCATCATCGCCAGGGTGCCGCCGCAGACCGACGCCATCGACGAGCTGCCGTTGCTCTCGAGAATGTCCGAGACCACGCGCACCACGTAGGGGAAGGAAAGCTTGTCGGGGATCATGTTCTTGAGCGCGCGTTCAGCGAGCGCGCCGTGACCGATTTCACGACGACCGGGCCCGCGCAGCGGCTTGGTCTCGTTCACGGAGAACGGGGGGAAGTTGTAGTGCAGCATGAACGTCTTGCTGACGTCGCCGGCCAGCGTCTCGATGCGCTGATCGTCTTCGCCGGTGCCCAGGGTCGCCGTGACGAGCGCCTGCGTCTCGCCGCGCTGGAAGATCGCCGAGCCGTGGGTACGGGGCAGCGGCGAGATCTCGCAGCTGACCGCACGAACGGTGGTGTGCGGGCGGCCACCGATGCGGCCTCCGTTGCACGTCAGCTCGCGCATGTATTCGTACTTGAGGTCTTCGTAGATGCCCTTGACGTGCTTCTCGACGAGCGCGGTGTACGTATCGCCCATCTCTTTCTTGAGCGCCGCCTCGAGCTCCTTGCGGTTGCTCTTGAGGAAGCCGTACCGCTCGTGCTTCTCGACGATGCCGTAGCCCTTGGTGATGCCGGCCCACGCGATGGTCTTGCACTTGGCCTTGAGCGCCTCGTCGTACTTCACGATCTTGTCGAACTCGCGGGTCTTCACGCCCAGCTCTGCGCGCAGTTCAGCGATGGTGTTGATGATCGGCTGGCAGGCGGCCATGCCGAAGTCGAGCGCGAGCACCATGTCGGCCTCGATGATCTCGTCACCACCACCCTCGACCATCACGATCGCGGCCTTCGAGGCGGCGACCACGAGGTCGAGATCGCTCTTCGCGCGCTGGGCGAAGTCGGGGTTGACGATCAACTTGCCGTCGATACGGCCGACGCGCACGCACGCGATGGGGCCGTCGAAGGGAATGTCTGAGACGGCCAGCGACGCCGAAGCGGCGCAGAGCGCGAGCACGTCAGGCTCGGCGTTCTTGTCGAAGCTCATCACGCTGACGAGCACCTGGGTCTCGTACGCATAGCCCTCGGGGAACAGGGGGCGGCAGGCGCGGTCGACGATGCGGCAGGTGAGGGTCTCCTTCTCGGTGAGGCGACCCTCACGGCGGAAGTACCCACCGGGGATGCGGCCGGCCGAGGCGAACGTCTCTTTGTACTCGACGGTCAGCGGCATGAAGTCGATGTCCTTCTTGTCGCGCGCGCTCACCGAGGTCGCGAGGAGCATCGTGTCGCCGTAGCGGAGCACGATCGCACCGTCTGCCTGCTTCGCCATGCGACCGGTCTCGATGATGAGATCGCGCTCGCCAACCTTCACGGTCTTTCGAATCATTGCCATTTTTGAACTCAGCTCTCTTGCGTAGTTGGCGCTTCGAGGCGGGCTGCGTTTTGATCACCTGATCGCGAACCCCGACTTCAAAACTCGGAGGCCCCGAACAGAAAATCAAAACGCGAAAAGGGCTCATCCCGTCGCGCCGTTGGGTAATCCACCGCGTCAGGCCGCGATGGGTGGTGCTTGATACGAACCGGCTCAATACGAAGAAGGGCGCTGGATTCAAACCCCAGCGCCCCTCCGTTCAGCTCGTTGTCACTTGCGGATGCCGAGGCTGTCGATCAACTTCTTGTAGCGGTTCAGGTCTTTCGACTTGACGTAGTCGAGCAGGCGGCGGCGCTGGCTGACCATCTTGAGCAGACCACGGCGGCTGTGGTGGTCCTTCTTGTGCGTCTTGAAGTGCTCGGTCAGTTCGGTGATGCGCTCCGAGAGGATGGCGACCTGAACTTCAGGCGAGCCGGTGTCCTTCTCGTGGGTACGGAACTTCGCCACCAACTCAGTCTTTTTTTCGACCTGGATCATTGTGGTTCTCTCCCGCTCCGAGGGTTTCAAAGTCACCACGGCCCGCGGAGGGGTACAGGTCGGGTGTTGACGCGCGCTTAGCGGACCAAACGCTCCAGCGCAAGCTACCTGAGGGGCGGCAACAGCACGTACGAGCCATCTTCGCCGCGGCGGTAGAAATACGGCTCCCGCCAGGGGAAATGAAGGTCGTCGGCGCTGAGCAGGTCGACCTCGACCAGCTCGTTGAGCCCCAGGGGCAGGGAGCCCTTTTCAAGCTTGAAGAGATCGATGGCCGCCGCGACGCGCGACATCTGCTGCTGGCCGGCGAACCGCTGGGCTGCGGGGTCGGTGTAGGTGGTGGCGTTCGAGCCGCCCAGCTTCATGGCGCCGAAGTCGATGCGGGTGCCCACGAAGAGCAGCGCGCCCACCACCACCATGGTGACGGCGATGCGCCCGATGACGCCCATCAGCGCCGAGTTGCGACCTTCGCTCTCGAAGTCGTCGCCGCCCTTGCTCGCCGGGGGCACGCCGCGTGCGTACTCGAGGTTCATGAGGTTGCAGAGCGCCTTGGCGGTCTCGAACTCACCCAGCGCCGACAGCTCGATGATGCGCTGCACGGTGCGGCCGACGGCGATGAGGTTGTAACAGATGCGCTCGTTCTCACCGACCGACTTGAACTCGCCCTTGTTGACGCTCTTCTTCTCTTCGGCGAACGCGTCGTCCAGCGCCGCGTCGAAGTCATCTTTCTTGAGCTCTTCGGGGGGCAGCTCCTTCAACTTCTCGAAGGTCAT
>JAYTAT010000846.1:0-7201 GCA_043737315.1 Archangium sp. | reverse complement strand
GCGACCCGGGCGATCGGCGCGTGCGTGAGTTCGCGCGCATGGTCGAGCGTGAGCACGTCGCGGCGATCTACCGTGAGCTTCCTCCGGTCGCGCGCTTCGAGGTCACGGACAACTCGACGATCTTGAGTTCGCTTCGCCCGGAAGAACGAACGGTGGTGCGTTCGTTTCAGGCGGGGTGGGATCTCTCAGCGGTGGTGCTGGCCAGTACGCAGCGAGAGCTGGAGACCCTCAAGTCAGTGATGCGCCTGATTCGAATGGGCGCGCTCAGCCGGTAGTCCTCGCCCCCAAGGGCTCTCTTCGCTTTGCACAGGGGGCGTCGTCACTGCTCGGGCGTGGGCAACCCCGCCTGCGTCAGGCGCACGAACAACTGCGCGAGCACGAACAGCGCAAACGAAGCGTCCTCGATGTTCGACGCTCCGCGCTGAGATCGCGTGTACGCATCGAGCACATCGCGACCGTTGAGGCCGAGCAGGAACGACTGATGCGCGATCGACGACTCGCCCGCGAACGCGAGCCCGCGCTGCAACGTCTCGAGGCACGTGCGCACGCAGCCCTCGAAGTCACCCGAGGCGAAGCACATCTCAGCCACCCGCGCCGGATCGATCAACGCCGCAGGAGCCAGCGCTGCCACCGGGCCCATCGCGCGAATGCCATGCGGCGCCGGCATCGGCTCGGGGGCGCGCTGATGCACGAGGTGCTCCTGCACCTGCGCTTCGAGTGACGCGCCGAGATCCTTCGACAACGAGGGCTGCGGCGCCGACGGGCGCGGCTTCGACGAAGGCACGATCTTCCGCGCGCGGAGATCTTTGATCACCAGGCGAATCATCGCCTTCATCGCATCGAGCACGCCCTCGCCACTCATGGCGACCGTCTCGAAGTCGGGAACGTTGCGGCGGTTGAGCAGCGCGCGCATCTGCTCGAGCGGCACGGCGTTGCCCAGATCGCGCTTGTTGAGCTGAATCACGAGCGGGAACGAGTCGAGCGAGATGCCCTGCTCGGCGAGGTTCTCCTCGAGGTTGGCCATCGACTCACGGTTCGCGTCTTGCGCGCCCGGGTTGGAGTCGGCCACGAACACCACGCCATCCGAGCCCTGCAGCACCAGCTTGCGGGTCGCGTTGTAGAAGACCTGGCCGGGCACCGTGTAGAGCGCGAGGCGCAGCGCGTAGTCGCCGACGCGCTCGACGCGCACGGGCAGGAAATCGAAGAAGAGGGTGCGGTCGGCTTCGGTGGGCAGCGTCATCAGCTCGCCCCTCAGCGACGGCTTGACCGTCTCGTAGATCCGCTTGAGCGTCGTCGTCTTGCCCGACAGACCGGGGCCGTAGAAGACGATCTTGGCCGCGATCTCGCGGGCCATCACGTTCACCGTACTCATGCGGGCTTCCTCGTCTTGAGCGGGTCGTTCTTCTTCAGGCGCGTCTCGACCATCTTCACGGCGCGCTGGGCGGCCAGCACCTCGCCTTCGAAACCAAGCCCGGGCAACACCTGCCGGCCCGCCATCACCACCCGCTTCCACGGGGAACTCGTCGTCACGCCACTCGTCCCCAGCCAGGCATCGGCTGCGACCGGGAAGAACGGTGCCACTTCAGCACGACCGGCGACCACGTGGGGCGCGTCGATCCACGGCGTCGACTCCAGCGTCACGTGGGGGCGGGTGAAGGGCATCACCCGGGCCAGCGCCGCGTGGATCTGCGCTATCAACGCGCGAATGGCCGGCTCGCCACCGGCGCGCAGCCCCAGAGGCGCAGGCACCGAGATGGTCATCACCCGCGAGTCGGGCTGCGTCGCGGGGCTGACCTGGAGCAGCAGGGCACCACCCTCGAGGGCAGGCGCATCGACCAACGCGAGCACCCCCAGGCCCCGCGGGAGCGCAGGTTCGGGCACGACCAGGTTGAGCGTGAGCAGGGCCCTGGTGGCCGCCACTTTCGGCAACAACTTCGCCGCCGCCTTGCGCTGCTTCTCGGGCACCAGGCGCGTCAGCACGTCGAGATCGGTGGCCGCCACCACGAAACCTGCGCGGTAGGTCGTGTCGTTCTTGGTGAGCCGCACGCCGGTGGTGCTGCTGCCCTCGAGCACCAGCCGCTCGACGGCTTCATCGGCGGCGAGCACGTCAGCGCCCAGCTCACGCGCGCGATCTGCGATCACCTGCCAGAGCGCTTCTTTGCCGCCCTGAAAAATCGCCGGGCCCGCGAGTGCACGACCCAGCGTGCGGGCGCGACTCAAGGTGGCAGGGCTCTGGCTCGAGGTGATGAAGGCGGTGAGCTTGCGCACCAGCGCGTCGGAGGCGAGCGGCGTGTCGAGGCCGAGCCCCGGAAACCGCGCGACATGCCGCTTGAACTTCCACCGCGCGAAGAAGCCCTCGGGCGGAAAATCGGGGCGGCTCTGGAAGAAGCTGTCGCTGGCTTCGGCGGCGGTCTGCGCCTTGCGCATCAGCTCGTCGAAGTTCTCTGCTTCTGTGCCGAAGACGCGATCGAGCTCAGGGCCGCGGCGCTTCTCGTCGTGACTCACCTCGAACCAGCGATCCTGCTCGAGGAGCTGCAGCGGCACCAGTTGCATGGCGCGGCCCACCGCAGCCCCGATGCCCAGCTCCTGGAGCACCTCGTCGAACGCAGGCACGGCCTTGATCGGAGGAAGAAAGAACGGCGCGTAGGGCAACTTTGCGTCGCCGTGCACGTAGGGGGCAGCGAGCCCGTCATGTGGCACGTGGAGCACCTGCAGCCCGCGCCGCGCGAAGAGCGCCGTTGAGATCACCCCGCCGAGCTGACCGCCCACCACGATCACGTCGTAGACATGGCGGCCGGGCGCCGTGCCTCTGCGGTTCAGGCCCGCCATCACAGGGGCCCCTGCAGGACGACCGTGCGGCCTTCGACCTTCACCTTGCCGCTCGCCAGCGCCCGCACCACGGCAGGGTAGAGGCGGTGTTCTTCGGCCTGAATGCGCGCGGCCAGCTGGGCTTCATCGTCACCGGGCAGCACCGGCACGGCCGCCTGCGCGATGATGGGCCCCGTGTCGGTGCCTTCGTCGACGAAGTGTACGGTGCAGCCAGCCACCCGTACGCCCGCGGCGATCGCCTGCCGCACGCCGTGCATTCCGGGGAAAGAGGGCAAGAGCGCGGGGTGAATGTTGATGACCTTGCCCGGCAACAGGCGAAGGAAAGCGGGCGTCACCAGGCGCATGTAGCCCGCGAGGCAGACCAGCTCGATCTTCCGATGGAGCAGCGTCTGCGCGACCGCTTCATCGAACTGCTCGCGGGTGGGCAGGGTGCGGTGATCGATCACCACCGACTCCACGCCCGCTTGTGTGGCGCGCTCGACGACCTTGGCGCCGGGCACGTTGCAGACGAGCAGCTCGACGCGCGCGGGGCTGCCCTCGACGTTGAGGGCTTCCACGAGGGCCGAGAAGTTCGAGCCGCTGCCCGACGCGAGCACTCCAATCTTCATGGAGCGAGCCCGGCAGCAGCAGAACGCTGCGCGAGACAATCGAGAGCGAAGCGGACGGCTGGCCGAGGCAAAGCGACCCAGATCATGATTCGACGATGGCCTCGGCTTCAGCGCCCGGCTTGCCGGCTTCGATCACCCCGACGTCCCAGGCCCTGACGCCGCGCGCCGCGAGGAACTCGAGCGCCGGCTTCACTTGATCGGGCGCGACCACCACCGTCATGCCCAGCCCCATGTTGAAGGTGCTGAACATTTCGTTGCGTTCGACCTCACCGAGCTTCTGCAAGATGTCGAAGATGGGCGGGCGCTTCCAGCTCGACTCCTTGAGCACTGCGCGCAGGCCATCAGGCAGGCAGCGCGGCACGTTGCCTGGAAGACCGCTGCCGGTGATGTGCGCCATGCCCTTGAGGGGCACCGCCGCGTGCAGCGCCAGCAGGTCTTTCACGTAGATGCGGGTCGGCTCGAGCAAAGCGTCGCCCAGCACCACGCCATCGACCGAATCGGTCAACGCCAGGCGCGCATCTTCGAGAATTCGCCGGGCCAACGAGAAACCGTTCGAGTGCAGCCCGGAAGACGCGACGCCTATCACCCGATCGCCCGGCACGATCTTCTTGCCGTCGATGATCTGCGCCTTCTCAACGATGCCCACGCAGAAGCCGGCCAGCTCGTACTCGCCCGGCACGTAGAAGCCCGGCAGCTCAGCGGTCTCTCCACCCAGCAAGGTGCAGCCCGCCTGCTCGCAGCCCAGGGCCACGCCGGCGATCACCTTTTCAGCGCGATCGACGTCGAGGCGGGCGGTGGCGAAGTAGTCGAGGAAGAACAGGGGCTCGGCGCCGCTGGTGAGCACGTCGTTCACGCTCATCGCGACGAGATCGATGCCGACCGTCTCGTGGCGATCCAGCGCGAAGGCGAGCTTGAGCTTGGTGCCCACGCCGTCGGTGCCGCTGACGAGAATGGGCTCCTTGTACTTGCCCGGGGGGATCGCGAAGAGCCCCCCGAAACCGCCCACGCCCGAGAGCACCTCACTGCGCCGGGTTCTGGCCGCGTGGGGCTTGATCCGCTCGACGAGCGCGTCGCCTGCTTCGATGTCTACGCCAGACTGCTTGTAGGTGGTTCCCACGCGGCGGCTTGTACCCCTTCGCATCGGGCTTCACCACGCCGTTCCACTGGTGGCGGCCCAACCCGCTAGTCTGCCTCCTCGCGCATGAAAAACCTCCTCTCGCGGCGGCGGTACGAAGTGCTTGCGCTCGCCACCTTCGCTTTCTTTGCGGTGCTGCACCTCGCCACCAGCGCCCCGATCATCCGCAACGTCAACGACGGGGGCGTGCTCCATCGGTTCGTGCAGAACATCGAAGGCCGCGTCTCGACCGTCTTCTTCCGCACCCGCGGCGAGATCCCCGCCCACCCCGACGTGGTGGTGATGGAGCTGGACGAGCGGGGTGCCCAGCGTTTCGGGCTCTGGCCCTGGCCACGTGACGTGGTGGCGAGGTCAATCGACGCGCTGCTCGACGCCGACGCGAAGGTGATTGGTCTGGACATGGCGTTCACCGACGAGACCTCGGTCGACATGCGTGAGCGCGCGTGGCTTTCGGCTTTTCGCAGCACCAGCGCCGTGCCCGTCGAGCTCCAGGGCCTCGCGAAGGAACTCGAAGAGCGCGCGCGGGTCAGCCCCGACGCCGCGCTCGAGGCGGTCTTCCGCAAAGGGGGGCCGCGCATCGTGCAGGGCGTGATCCCCTTCGAGCCGCGTGACGTGGCGTCGATCAGCGAGGGGGTGCGAGCGCGCTACGCCGTGGCGATCGGGCCCGAGGTGATCACCTCGACGCCGGGCACCGTGAAGGGCTCGACCAGGCCCATCAATCTGGGCGCGATCCCCGCGCGCGCTCACGCGGGGGTGCAGGCGCCGCTCGCGCGTTTTTCAGACCTCGGCTCGCGCTTTGGCCACTTCGGCGCCGATCCCGATCTCGACGGCACGATTCGCCGCACGCCGGTGTTGGTGAAGCTCAAAGAGCCGCCGGGGTTGTTCCCCTCGTTGGGTCTCCAGGTCGCCGCCCGTCAGCTCGATGGGGCCATCACGCCGGTGATCGAAGACGACGAGTTGATGGGTGTCGCGCTCGGCAAGACGCGGGTGCCGATGCAGAGCGACGCGCCCTACACGCTCATCAACTACCCCGGCAGCGCGGCGGCCTTCTCGCGCCTCAGCGTGGTCGACGTGCTCGACGGAACGTTTCTCAAAGAGAAGGTGGCTGGAAAGGCCGTGCTGGTGGGGTTGACCATCAGCGGCAGCATGGGCGATCAGCGCAACACGCCCTTCAACGAGATGGAATCGGGTGTGATCACCCACGCCTCGATGGTCTCGAACATCTTGCGCGGTGATTTTCTCGATCGCCCCTGGTGGCTGCGCTTCGTCGAGCTGGGCGCGATGCTCTGGCTGGGCCTGGTGCTCACCGTGGCCACCGCGCGCATCGTCTCGTTCGTCTCCAAGATGGGGGTGATGGTGGGCGTGATCGGCGGCTTCACCCTCGCCACCTATTTCCTCTTCACCGCGGGGCTCAAAGTGGCCTGGGTGATGCCCACGCTCCACCTCACGGTGACCGCCTTCGGCGCCATCTTCCTGGGCTACCTCTCGGTCGATCGCGAGAAGCTCAAGATGCGCAGCACGTTCAGCCGCTACCTCGGCGCAGACGTGATGGACGTCGCGCTGGAGAACCCCGAGCGGCTCAACCGCGGCGAAAAACGCGAGATGACGGTGCTCTTCTCTGACATTCGCGGCTTCACCT
The DNA here is from genome assembly GCA_043737315.1 of Archangium sp. Classification (GTDB taxonomy): domain Bacteria; phylum Myxococcota; class Myxococcia; order Myxococcales; family Myxococcaceae; genus Archangium_A. The sequence continues at coordinate 990 of JAYTAT010000846.1, read as the reverse complement.
CGTTGTCCGAGCACATGTCGCCCGAGAAGCTGGCCGACTTCATCAACCAGTACCTCTCGCCGATGACCCAGATCGTGTTCGACGAGAAGGGCACGCTCGACAAGTACATCGGCGACGCGGTGATGGCGTTCTGGAACGCGCCGCTCGATCAGCACGATCACGCGCTGCGGGCCTGCCGGGCCGCGGTGCACATGCTCGAGCGCCTCGAGGAGCTCAAAGCCCAGTGGCGGGCCAACGGCCTGCCTGAGTTGGAGATCGGCATTGGCATCAACACCGGTCAGATGGTGGTGGGGAACATGGGGTCTGACGTGCGCGTCGACTACACCGTGCTGGGCGACTCGGTGAACCTGGGGAGCCGGCTCGAGGGCACCAACAAAGAATACGAGACCCGCATCATCATCAGCGAGTGGACGCGGGGCGCCGTGAAGGAAGGCATCGTGACGCGGCGGTTGGGGGCGGTGCGCGTGAAGGGCAAGAGGGTGCCGGTGGGCATCTTCGAGCTGCGGGGGCTGGGCACGCCCGACGAGGCCGACGGCAAGGCCATCACTGCCTTCGAGGCGGCCCTGACCGCGATGACCGAGCGGCGTTTTGCCGATGCGAGACGCGGGTTCACCGAGGTGCTGGGGCTGTGGCCCGACGACGGCCCCGCGCGCAGTTACCTCGAAGAGCTCGAGACCTTTGCCCAGAACCCGCCCCCCGCCGACTGGGACGGGGTGGTGTCGCTGAAGACCAAGTGAGGGCCCCGTGAAGATCTTCAAATTGACGCCCCCCCGGTTGCAGGTGAGAGTCAGGCACTTTCAATGAGCGCCGAAGAAGCCCTGTTTCAACGGTTTGGCAAAGACATCCCGAAGGGGACGATCCTCTTTCGCGAAGGTGATCCCGGCAAGGAGATGTACGTTCTCCAGTCGGGCAAGGTGGCGATCTCCAAGAAGGTGCGCGACGTCGAGAAGATCCTCGCGGTTCTCGGGCCCGGCGAGTTCTTCGGCGAGA
>JAYTAT010000845.1:0-1008 GCA_043737315.1 Archangium sp. | reverse complement strand
GCGAGCCCGCGCGCTTGCAACCGTTCACCCACGAACGCCATGACTTTGGCCGGCGTGATGTCTTTTCCCAGGAGCTTCATGACTTCCTCCGAATCTGTTCGAACTCTTCCAGGTACGCGCGGACGACCACATCCCACTGGGACTTCGCCGCGTACTTCTTGCCTGCCTTGCCCATCGCCGCCCGCTCTTCTCCGATGCGGCGCACCGCCTGGCTGAAACTGGCGTCGTCGTCGAGGTCGAACGGCACGCCGCCCCCGCTGCGCGTGATCTGACCTACCACCACGTCAGAGGCCGCGTTGCCGATCACTGGCGTGCCCACCGAGAACGCTTCGAGGGTGAGCAGCGACAAGCTCTCGTAGCGGCTGGGCACCACCACCGCGAGCGCACCGGCCAGCGCATCCCACTTGGCCTGCTCGTCGATGCGGCCGACGCAGATGACCCGCGTGCCCCTGGGCGCTACGTTGCCGGCGCCGGCCAGCACCAGCGAAGGCGCGTCATGAAACGAGCGCACCAGGGCTTGATGGCGGCGCACCAGGTCGACCACGCCCTTCCCCGCCTCCATCCGCCCCAGGTAGAGCAGATACGGCCCGTCGATGCCGAACTGCTCGCGGAAACGTTCCGGTTTCGCAGGCAACGGCTCGATGCCGGTACCGACCACCCGTCTTCGTGCGGCCGCGGGGAACCGGCGCTCGATGAGCGCGGCCTCTTCAGGCGTGTTGCACACCAACATCTGCGGCGCGTTGAAGACGTCGGCGAAGACACCGAACTTGAACGGCGCTTCGTCGTGCGCGGTGGGCATCACCATCGCCTTCTGGGCCACCAGCGGCAGGCCCCACGCCGTGGGCGCATAGAGATAGGTGATGAAGAGGAACGCGTCGAAGTCGTTCGTGCGCGCAGCGATCGCGTCGAGCAGGCCGGGCGCGAGCGGCCCCTGCTCAGCCAACCAATGTGACTCGCTCACGAAGTCGAGCGGCTTGCCGAACAGTGAATCGGACAGCCGGTTGAATG
>JAYTAT010000844.1:0-2914 GCA_043737315.1 Archangium sp. | reverse complement strand
CAGATTCATGGAGCGCGTACTTCGACATCTCCACCTCGTTCTCGTGGAAGACCTCGCCGTACTTCACGCCCTTGACCCACTCGATGTCGTAGAGGCTGTCGACACCCTGCAGGTACATCGCGATGCGCTCGAGGCCGTAGGTCAGCTCAGCTGCCACCGGCTTGCACTCGTAGCCGCCGCACTTCTGAAAGTAGGTGAACTGGGTGATCTCCATGCCGTCGCACCAGACCTCCCAGCCGAGGCCCGACGCGCCGAGCGTGGGCGACTCCCAGTCGTCTTCGACGAAGCGGATGTCGTGCTCGAGGGGATCGATGCCGAAGGCCTTGAGCGAGTCGAGGTAGAGCTCCTGCACGTTCTTGGGCGCGGGCTTCAAGATCACCTGAAACTGATGGTGCTGAAACAGGCGGTTCGGGTTCTCACCGAAGCGGCCGTCAGCCGGGCGACGTGAAGGCTGAATGTAAACGACGTTCCACGGCTCGGGGCCGAGCGCGCGAAGGAAGGTCGCGGGGGCCATCGTGCCGGCGCCGACCTCGAGGTCGTAACCCTGGGTGACGATGCAACCGAGCTTCGCCCAGTGGTTCTGGAGCGTCAGCAGAAGATCCTGAAAGTACATGGCCATGACGGCGCGCACCGTACAGGCGCTGCGGTCACCCTTCAATCAGCGATCTGAGGTGATTACCGGAAGGGAACTGACGTCGACCGCCCGCATCTCGTTGGTCTTCCCCGCCTCGATGATGATGGAGAGCATGCGCGCCTTCCCCTCACCGTCGATCAGCCTGAGCTTGTGCACACCCGCTTCGACCGGAACCTTGCTCAAGGGGGTTGAGCCGAGCTCGTCGCCGTTCATCGTCACGTTGGCAGACGAGGGGTTCACCGTGCGCAGCGACAGGTAGCCGATGTTGGCCTTCTTCGCGCCCTTGAAATCCTTGACGATCTCGACCTCGCCCGTGGCCGGGTCGATTTTCTTCTTGTTCCGCTTTTCGGCCACCATCGTCTTGAGGTCATCGATCTGCTTTTGCAGATCTTCGATCTTCTTGCCGTTCGCGACGCCCGCCACCGCACCTGCCTGGGCGGCCAGCTTGAGGGAACGCTGCTCGGCCTCGAGGTAGTCGAGCTGTTTGAGCTCAGCCTCGAGCTCGGCCAGCAGGCGCTGCCGTTCGGGGTCGTTGGCCGCCGCTTCAATCTCGGCCATGCGCTTGCGCTCGGCGACCTGCTCGGCCTTCTGCTTCTCCTTTTCGATCAGCCACGCCGGCTTTTCTCCTTCAGGCGTGGGCTCCAGAGCCACCCTGGTCGGGGTGGTGTCGGGCGCCTGGGGCTCTTGGGTGAGCGCGGTGAACTGATTTTTGAGCGGGCCCATCGTCACGGCCCAGACCAGGCCACCCACAACCCCCACCAACACCAGCAGCAGCGCGAAGAGGGTGCCTGACGAACCGCTCTTCCTGGCCGGCGCGTCGGTCTGCTCAGCGGGGGCAGGCGGCGCGACCGGTTTGGGCGGCATCACCACCTGCGGCAACTTCATCTGCGACTTCGAGCGGGGTGGCAGCGTCGCGTCGAGATCTTCCTTCGGCTTGGCGAAAGGCGACTTCGAGTTGGGCGGAGCCGTCTCTTCTTCAGGCGGCGGCGGGGGCGCCGGCACCCTGGGCAATCGCATCGACGACTTCGCGGCCACCTGAGGAAGCTGGCGGCTCGACCCGGCCACCTTCGGATCTTTCGGGCCCACCCGCGGCAGCTTGGCGCTCGAGCCGCTGCTGCTCTTGAGGCCCGGGCGCGGGTTGGGCGTGGCGGTGGGAGGACCTGAGTTGAAGCTCACGTTCGCGCGCACCCCACCCGTCTTCTTCGCGGGCCTGGCTTCGACGTCGCGCTCTTCGGTGGTGAGCCCCGCGGCGGCCTGTTTCATCGAGGCCTGGTCCGAGTCGTTGGCGGCTTCCAGCAGAGACCGCGTGATGGCGATCTTGTCTTCGAAGAGCTGGCCCATGAACTCGGCGAGCTGCTCATCTTCGAAGAGAGCGGGGCAGGTCTGCTCGATGGCGCGGGCAAACTCACGGCCGGTGTTGAAGCGCTGCTCGCGTTTCTTCGAGAGGCACTTCATCACCACGTCAGACAGCTCGGGGGTGACGAAGGGGTTGCTCGTGGAAGGGGCCAGGACCTCGCCTTCGACGATCTTGAGCATCATCCCCGCGTCGGTCGGGGCGGTGAAGAGCCGCTCACCTGCGAGCAGCTCGTGCAGCATCACGGCGGCGGCGAAGAGATCGGTGCGGCCATCGAGCAGCTCGTTCTTCACCTGCTCGGGCGACATGTAGCCCGACGTGCCCTTGACCACGCCGACCATGGTGCGGTTGAGCCGGCCGCGCGCCTTGGCGATGCCGAAGTCGATCACCTTGACCTGGCCCGTCCAGGTGATCATCACGTTCTTGGGGCTGACATCACGGTGCACCACCGCCATCGGCTGGCCGGTGGGATCGGTGAAGTGGTGCGCGTAGTGCAACCCGAGCGCGCAATCGCGCACCACGCGGGCGGCGAACCCGACGGGAATGGCGATCTCGCGTTTGGCGGCGCGTTTGGTGACCTGCTCCAGGTTCTGGCCGGCGATGAACTCCATCGCGAGGTACAGCTCCTGACCTTCTTCACCGAGGTCGAAGACCTGACCGATGTTCGCGTTGTTGAACGCCGCGGTGATGCGCGCCTCGTCGAGGAACATCTTCACGAACGAGTCGTCGGCCTTCACGTCGGGCAGGATCTGCTTGAGCGCGACGAACTTCTTGAAGCCGCCGGGCCCGGGCAGGTAGGCGAGAAACAGCTCTGCCATGCCGCCAACGGACAGGCGGGTGATGATCTCGTACTTTCCGACGCGTCGACCCCGATCGAGGTCTGATGATGACTTCGACGGCATGGGCGTCGAGACCCTACCAATCAA
>JAYTAT010000843.1:0-1011 GCA_043737315.1 Archangium sp. | reverse complement strand
TCTACGACTACCGCAGCGCCAGCTCGCACACCGGCCTCGAGCAGGTCTCTGAGAGCCGCATCTATCTCTACGCCGATTCCCTCACCGGCCGGCTCTCGTTGGTCACCACGCACGGCATCGACTCGTTCGGCGCCGGCTCGCCGCAACAACCCGCCTCGACCGTGCAGTTCGACATCACCGGCCTGCCTTCGGGCGTGGGTGTCGAGGTGGCCGACGACACACCGGGTGAATTTTTTCTCGGGCCTTCGGGCGGCGGCACCGCCTTCGGAAGGTGGACCTTCGAGTCGAACAGCGATGGCGGCGCGTTGGGGCCCCTTCCTTTTCCGGGGAGCTGGCGCATCACCGTCACCCCGCGTTTCATGTCAGGCATCAGCACGTGGGGCTGGGTGCGCGACGACGCGATGCGCGTTCCACTGACCATGACGCAGCCCATCACCATCGAAGCGCTCGACACTTCGGCCGCCTGCCGCACCGACTGCACCGTGCCCACCTGCGGTGATGGGCGCTTCGATGCGGGCGAAGTCTGTGATGACGGGAACACGGTCGGGGGCGATGGCTGCTCCGCCGATTGCCGCCGGCTGCAGTGACTCAAGCAAGGTAGAAGGCGCGCATGCGTTTGCCCAAAGCTGCCTGGGGTTTGGTGAAAGAGACCGCGCGGCACCTGCTGCGGAGGCCCGTGGTCGGTCTGGTCACGGTCGCGCGGGATCCAGACGGGAAAATCGTGCTCATTCGCCGCGGCGATACGGGCGAGTGGTGTCTGCCCGGCGGAACCCTCGAGTGGGGCGAGACGTTGCGCTCCACCCTGCCGCGCGAGCTGATGGAAGAAGCGGGCGTCGAGCTGCTCGAGGCGGGTGATTTGCTGGGCGTGTATTCGGGGTTCGAGCGTGACCCGCGGTTTCATGCCGTCACGATGGTGGTGGCCGCGAAGGTGTCGAAGCCGGTGCGCGCGCCGATGAACCCGCTCGAGATTCTCGAGGTGAAGTCGTTCGCTGACGGTGAGGTGCCAAGGCA
>JAYTAT010000842.1:0-2918 GCA_043737315.1 Archangium sp. | reverse complement strand
ACACGATGCGGGGCCTGGTGCGGCCGACTCGCATTGACTCGTTCGCGGTCGAAGGGTCGGGCCTCGAGCTGGAAGAGCTGTCGCTCGACGGCGAGCTCAGAGAGGGCTCCAGCATTCGCAAGATGTCGCTGAGCGCGCAGCCGTCGGAAGAAGTGGTGATCACCGGGAAGATCTGGGCACGTGACGTGCGCCGCGTGGTGCGGCTCGATCGTTCATTGGCCCATCGCCTGCCGGGGCTCTCGATCGGCGAGAACGAGGTGCGCAGCCTGTTGAGCGAGGAGGAGCTCAAGACGGTCGCGTTCGTCTCGCACGCGGTTTCTCCGGTCACCTCGTATTTCGCCGCTCCTCCGGCCGCGGCCGCGTCGACGGCCGGCACCGTCGAAGGCGCGTACGGCAGCGGCATCGGAAGCCTGTGCGGTGGGTGTCGCGGCTCGAACAGCTCGTGTGGCTTCGGGACCGCTGGTCGGGCCATCGACTACTCGGGGCTGCTCCAACGGCTGCTGTCACCGGGCCGAGCAGCCTGTGAGCAGCGTCACGGTGACGCGTCACTCGCCACGCTGGCGCTCGAAGCGACGGGCGATGAGGTGGTCGCCGTGAAGGTCTCTGCGCCTTCAGTCGAGCTCGCAGAGTGCCTGACGGAAGCCGCGTGGGCAGTGCGCCTGAGCGCGGAGTTCGTCTCGCACCACACGTATGAGCTCGCCCTGCAGAAATAGGCCAAAAGCTCTCGGCAGGCGGCGGGCAACTGAGACATGCACCCAGCCTGATTCTGACAGCATCAAGGCGTTCCTCAGGCCAGTGAACGCGCCTGGATGGTGGTGGGTAGCTTCTTGAGCCCATCCACCACCTGCGCGCGCACATCGGAGTCGAGATCGATCATCAAGTACCCGATGTCTGAGTTGGTCGAGAGCAGCTGCGCGTGAATGTTCGCGCCCGCATCGCCAATCACCCGGTTCACGTCGCGCAGCACGCCGGGCACGTTCTGGTGCACGTGCATCAAGCGCCAGGTACCAGGCGTCACGCCCAGCTCGACATTGGGGAAGTTCACCGAAGAGGTCGTGGTGCCCAGCTCTGCGTAGCGCACCAGGCTCGCGGCGACTTCAAGCCCGATGTTCTCCTGCGCCTCCATCGTCGAGCCGCCGATGTGCGGGGTGAGGATGACGTTGTGCAGCCCCTGCAACGCGGTCTTGAAGCCCTTGGTGTCGGAAGACTCAGGCTCATCGGGGTACACGTCGACCGCCGCGCCATGCAGGTGCTCGCGCTTGATCGCATCGGCCAGCGCGTCGATGTCGACCACCGTGCCGCGGCTCGCGTTGATGAGGCAGGCGCCCTTCTTCATCTGGGCCAGCTCTTTCGCGCCGATCATCAGCCGGGTCTGCGGCGTCTCAGGCACGTGCAGCGTGACGAAGTCGGCCTCAGCCAGCAGCGTATCGAGCGCGCCCACCACCTGCGCATTGCCCAGCGGGAGCTTCGCGGCCACGTCGTAGAACAGCACGCGCATGCCGAAGAACTCCGCGAGGATTCCGATCTGCGTGCCGATGTGTCCGTACCCGACCACCCCCAGCGTCTTGCCGCGCACCTCTTTGCTGCCCGAGGCCGTCTTGCGCCAGATGCCCTGGTGCATCTCCTGAACGCGATCACCCAGCTCACGCGAGAGCGCGACGATCTCAGCGATCACCAGCTCAGCCACGCTGCGGGTGTTCGAGAACGGCGCGTTGAACACGCAGATGCCCTTGCGCATGGCGTGCTCGAGCGCGATTTGGTTGGTGCCGATGCAGAAGGCACCGACCGACAGCAGGCTCTTGGCAGAAGGCGCGTCGAGCACCCTCTTCGTCACGTTGGTCTTCGAGCGAATGCCCAGAAAGTGCACGCCCTCGAGCTGCTCGATGAGCTGATCTTCTTTGAGCGCGCCACCGACGCGGCGAACAGAGTGACCCGCTTTGACCAGCGCCTGCTCAGCGACGGTGTGGATTCCTTCGAGGAGCAGCACCTTGAGTTTCATGGCTCCGTTAACTACCGCGCTGCGTCAGATCCGCAAGGGGGTCAGTTGCGGTACTTCGCTGGGCGAGGCGCCGCGGCCTGCCCGGCCATCAACTCGAGCCCTTGACGGGTGAGGATGAAGTGCACGTGGCCCTTGCCGCGTTCGGTCTCGAGCTCGGCTTCGAAGACGGGCCCGGTGATGGTGCCGATGGCCGCCTCCTTCCGGGCGTTCTTCACCTGCCCGTGCGCAAGGCCTTGATCGATCACGCCCACGGAATCGCCGCGTTGATACAAATCCATCGCCACGCGGTGAAGAGCGATCGCCAGCGACTCCTCCATCGGGAAGCTGCTGAACAGCACCGAGATGAGGACCCACGGGTCAGGAGCGGCAGCCGCCATGATGGAGCGCAGTAACGGTCCTGCCCGGGCAAGTCGACGGGTTTCGCTGGCCTTGAGCCCGGCCGACATGGCAAGCGCGGCGCTCAGATGAGTCACTCGGCCGTGCAGCAGCGTTCGTGGTCTGGGCTCGGCCTCGTCGGTTTTGCGTATGTGATCGCTCACCTCGTCGCGTACGCGGTGGTGCAGGCGATGGCTGGCGCTCACCCGATGGCCGTGGTCACCGCGGCGGATCTCGCAGCCACCCTGGCCGTGTTCATTTTCTCGCGCGCCTTCAACAACTCGAGCTTCTACGACGCGTACTGGAGTGTCGCTCCGGCCACCGTGGCGCTCTGGCTCGCGCTGGGCCCGGGCAGCGTCGCGGGGCTCACGCTTCGGCAGGGTGTGGTGCTTGCCCTGGTCGGTCTCTATGCGGTGCGGCTCACCTTCAATTGGGCGCGCGGTTGGGACGGGCTCACGCATGAAGACTGGCGCTACGTCGACCTGAGAAAGAAGACGGGCAAGCTGTACTGGGTGGTGAGCCTGGTCGGCCTGCACGTGATGCC
>JAYTAT010000841.1:0-2921 GCA_043737315.1 Archangium sp. | reverse complement strand
GGTCGATGGGCTTCAGCGCCATTAGTTCTCCCAACGCGCGGGCGCTTAGCACACGCCCCAAGTCGTGCTATGCGCGCCCCCATGCGCACCCTCGCCTTCATGAGCGTCCTGCTGCTCTGCGCTTGCGAGCGAATCGACTACATCGAGCTCGTTCCCACCGAGGTCGTCTTCAAGGCGCCCACCGCCCAGTCGTGGCTCGAGGCGAAGTGCATGGCCCGTAACGGCGCCCGCGCGGTCAAGGCGAAGGTGGGCTGGTCGGTGGTGGATCCCCAGGTGGCCGCGGTGACCAGCAAGGGTCTGGTGACCCCGGTGGGCGACGGCGAGACTGAAGTGATCGCCCGGGTGGGTGACGTCGAGGCCCGCGCGGTGGTGCAGGTCATTTACGTCGACCACATCGAGGTCGAGCCCAGGGTGCTCACCATCAAAGAAGGCGCCGGGTCGATGCACGTTCAGGTCAAGGCGTTTCGCAAGAACGGCAAGGTGTTGACCGACCGCAAGGCACTTTTTTCGTCAGCCGACCGCAAAATCGCCCAGATCGTGGGTGACAACGCGATTTTGCCGCTCGATCCCGGCACCACAACGGTGAAAGTTCAGGTAGAGGGCGCCACCACGTCTTTCGACGTGGTCGTTGAGTCAGACAAGCAGAAGAAGTGAGTCGTACCGCATCAGAGTTGTTGAGAGTGGCTAGCTCAGTTGGTAGAGCACCGGCCTTTTAAGCCGAGGGTCGGGGGTTCAAATCCCCCGCCACTCACAGTTGCAGGACACATAGTCGGCCCCGTCATCTAGTGGCCCAGGATACGGCCCTTTCAAGGCTGTTACACGGGTTCGAATCCCGTCGGGGTCAATCCCCGGAGCTCCAGCAGTCACGGTGCTCCGGGGTTTTGATTTTTACGGCCTGTTATCGATGGTGCACCGCTTCGTGACGCCACCGAATCGATGCGCCGTGGTTCTGTTCTCCCTCAGCAGCCAACCAAGAGGGAACACACCATGTCGAAAGTCGAAGCGTCGCAATTCCACTCGCCCGCCTGGATCGCCCAGACCTGGATCTCATTTGCCGCCGCGGTGGGCGTCACGTCGATGGGCATCTGGTTCTTGCCGGTCGACCCGTGGGTGAAGGCGTTCATGGCCATGGGGCTGCTCTTCTCGGTGGGCAGCACCTTCAGCCTCGCCAAGACCGTGCGCGACCAACACGAATCGGAGTCGCTGCGCAAACGCATCGACGAAGCGCGGGTCAACCGCATCATCGCCGAGCACGACCCGCTCAGGCCTGCTCTCTACACACGGGCAGTTCGAGCAAGGCGAAGAAGAGCGCCCCTTCAGCTTCAGGCGGCTGGGCCCGGAAGAGCCCTCGCGCACCGATGCTCACGGCGAGGTGACCGCCCAGCGCCCAGGCGAACCCCTCGTCGCAGTGAAAGTGGGGGCGCCAGAACGCCGCGAGCCCATCGGGCTTCAAGTCGGGCTGGCAGACGCGGCGCACGCGATCGGTCGAGGCGGGCTGGGCCTGTTCATCGCTCCAGCTCCACACCCACGTGAAGACGTCGGGCAGGTAGCTGCCCACCAGCTGCGCTGAGAGCTCGAGCGAGCCGGCCGGGCGTTCGAGGCGCAGCACGCCGTGAGCGGGGTCGAAGGCAAAGCCCGTCACGCGGCCCAGGCGCTGCTGCAGCTGCCCCTGAAGATCGTGAAACGCGCGTTCGGTGCCCGTGAGCGCATCGAAGAGATCGTCGGTGATCAGCAACGACTTCAACTCGCCACGTTCGAGGCGGTTGAACCAGGCGACCGAGCCGTCATCGCGCAGGAACTTCCAGTCGGCGAACGCAGGTGTCGGCCGTTCGATCACCACCCTGCCCGGAACCCAGCGGCCTTCGAGCGCGGCGGCCAGCTCGGTGACGGCCTCGCCCAACCGGACTGCTTCTTCGCGCGGATCGACGTGCAGCTGCGGCTTGGGTTTCGGCTCTTTGCCGCCTTCGCCTTTGGTCTGCAGCTCGGTGATGCGCAGGCCCTGTGGCGTTCGGGCAATGGAGAGCTCGATCTTCGTCCAGCCGGACGGCGCCAGGAGCATCAGGCTGTCGTGAAGCGCGAAGACGAGCGGTTTTGGATCAGGCACGCGCTTCGCCCGTAGCGCTCCTCTCAAGCGAAGTCGACCCTCAGCCTGGATCCGCCGAGATTCCGACCACGGGGCACTCACGAAAGAACTGTTCGGCCCGAGCGAGTTCATGGGCAGCAACGAACTCCACAAAACGTACCCGGGCGTCACCCGACAGGGCCCGCGTCCACGGCTCATCAAGCTCGATGGAAAAACGTCGAGCGCGTTCACGTTGCGTGCGGCAGCGCTCTTCATCACCCAGGGAGCACTCGAAGAGCCAACGCCCCAGAGCGGCCCAGGTCACCTCGCGCAGCCCCAGCCCGGGGAACGCTTCGATCTCTCGCAGCAACACCGCCGCTTCGGGAATGCGCGCGCTGACCGAGAGCGCCGCGGCGACACCACGAAGGGCCCGATCGCCGTTCCTTCACCGATCACCCCCGGTGGAGGTCCATCGCGACCGGATTCCAGGGTCGCGTCGAGTTGCATCGATCGTGGGTCTTCGGAAGACGGGCTCATCGGCGAGCGATGAAGCTTGCCACGCCCTGACTCAGAACGAGCCGCTCACCGCGACCGGCGTGACGTTGACCGTGACACCCTCGAGCAGCTTGCCGGTCAGGCGGGCGTTCAAGATGCCCATGGTGAGATCGAAGACGGCCAGAAATCCGCCCTGGATCAGCAGCGACTGGCCCAGCCCCACCATCCGCGGGTCGCCCACCGCTTCACCGCGTTGCCAGAGGAAGGCGGCCGTCGCGAGGTAGGCGAGATCGATCGCGGCGTTGATGAAGAAGACCTTCTCGATCTGCTCGGCCGCCTCGAGGCTCTGCTTCGGGTTGAGCGC
>JAYTAT010000840.1:0-7230 GCA_043737315.1 Archangium sp. | reverse complement strand
TCTGGCCGAGGTCGCTCTTCTCGCCGGTGGTCAGGCCCTTGGCGGCGAGCTCGAACTGCTCCTTACGGGTGATGCCGGGGCGGGTGAGCTGAGTCTTCACCTTGTCGCCGCTGGCGTGCGAGCCGTCGCCAACCGCGGCGAGGATGTCGAGCACGTTCGCGTCGGTGATCTTCGGGGCAGCCGAGCGCTGCAGGGTCTCGGTGAAGGAGCGGATGCGGCTGTCAGAGATTCGCAAGGGCATGAGCTGATCCTGGAAGGCTGTGCGGGTGAGTCAACGTCCTATTCTCGGATGGGCGCAGCCTGAAGTTGTGCGCAAATGTAGGCTTTATAAAGTCTCGTAGTTACAGCGTCTTATGCGACTGTCGTGGGGGCCAGCCGACAGTTGTCGGGTGCGGCCCGCGGTTTCGGCGCCCCGCTCCGAGCGGGCCGCACCGGTCTTCAGCTTGCAAACGGGAGCCGCCATGCGACTTCTCCTGGGACTGCTTGGCCTCACCCTCGCCGCAGGCTGTGCACCAGCGCCAACCGAACCGGGCCCTCCCGTCTACGTCGGAGCCGTCGAGGGCACCGATGCGTTGATCGCCCTTGTCCCCGACGGCAACCTGGTCGTCGCCTACGTGTGCGCGGAGCAGAGCTGGGCTGAGCACACCGGCTGGTTCTTCACGGAGCTCGAGAACGAAGCCGAGCTCGTCGGCACGGCCGCGCCCGCCACCAGCGGCACGGGCCACACGCTCGAAGGCGTCACCATCACGCAGACCAGCGCCACCGGCACCGTGCGTTTTGCCGACGGCAGCAGCCGCGCTTTCAAAGCGGAGCGTGCCGACCCGCGCACCACCGCCGGGCTCTACGAGGCCCACGCAAGCGAAGGTCAGATGGGGCTGATCGTGACGAACGACGGCCGCGCTGCGGGTGCCACACGGTTGCCCACCGGCGATGACGAGCCCGCGGTGGTGCAGCCCGTCACGGTCACTCAATCGCTCACCAGCGGCACGGGTGTCGGCGGAATCGCCGTGAGCATTCCCGATCTCGGCTCGCGCACGCTCGTGCAGGTGATTCCCCAGCTGACCGCGGTCACGCGCTTCGGCCCCACGCTCTTCGTGCTCGTGCACGGCATGAATCACCCGGTCGACAGCATGCCGCAGCTGGTCGACACCCCCGAGCAGTCGCGCGTCGAGTGGCACCTGGACTTCATGCAGGGGCTCCTGGGTGGCCGCGACCCGAACGGGCGCGCTCACGTGCCCATGTTCAACTTCGCCGGGCAGGCGGTGACGCAGGCGAACTTCATGACGCCCTCGATGCTCCCGCGTTTCGACTCGTTCACCCCTGAAACGGGCATCGAGAAACTCGATTCGCTCGCCTCTCACTTCCTCACGCTCGACGAGACCGTCGGCGACGTGCGCGCGGGCGGGCTGAGCACCCGGGCTCCGTTGTTCAGTGCGTTCATCACCTACCGTGATTGCGCAGGTGGCCTCGTCGAGTCGGGCAAGCGCATCGCCAACGAAACCTACGTGGCCGTGCGTTGGTACGAGCAGCACTTTCGCCGAACGCCGAAGATCGTCTACGTGACGCAGAGCTTCGGCGGAGTGACCGCGCGCTTCGTGCTCTCGAACCCCACCCAGGCGCAGCTCGATGTGCCCGGTACGCCGTCGATGAACCCCGATCGAATCGTGATCACCGCCGAAGATCGCCGCCGCATGGACTACGTGCGCGATCGCATCATGTACCTGCTCACGCTCGGCACGCCGCACGAAGGCAGCTTCATGGCCGACACGTTCGTGCCGCTGCAGCGAGACCTGCTGGCGCTCGAGAACGCGCTCGATACAGGGGCCGCGGGGCTTCAAGCGAGCCTGCGGCCGTTGGGCACCATGCTCAGTCAGGTCGATGAGCTGAGCGCGCTGGTGCTGCAGCCGCGACAGAACGCTGCGGCGACGTTGGCCAACGTGCGGGCGGGGCTGGCTGAGATGCGCAGGCGGGTGAATGGCCGCGCGTTGCGCGATCTCGTTCATCCGTTCTGGGCGCGGGTGAATGCGGGTCCGCTCCATCCTTCCCGTGCGCGGCGTACGGCGGCCTCGCCCCTCATTCGTGCGGGTGGTGCGCTCATTCCCATCTATGCCGCGGGGGCGCGCACCCCGGGCGGTCGTGCGTTCACCTCGCCTGAGCTCTCGGTGTTCGATCGGTTTCAGGTCGAGAACGCGAAGGAGCAGGGCTGGCTCATCGGCACCGTCTCGACTGATCTCTTGCTGCACACGGTCCTCGCCAACCAGGGCGGCTTCGGCCGTTCGACCCAGGGGATCTATGCTGGCTTCGATGCGCAGCTCGATCGCAGAGAAAGAGTGGTCGATGGGTCGGCCTTTGCGCGCACCCAGGCTCAGTCGATCGCGGGAAGCGTGAGCCCGTGGTTCGCCGAGAAGTTCGGCGCAGGTGTGGAGGGCGTGGTGAACGCCGTGATGGGCGATGCGCGCCTGGTGGCATTGCCGATTCACCTCGATCGCAAGGGCAGCTTCGATCTCGGCGGCGAGGTGGTGTTGCCGGTGCCTGCGTTTCAATGCACCGACGGCGGGCAGCGCTTCAGCGTGACGCTCGACTTCGGCCGGCTGCTCACCGTGATGCGCGACACGTACGGCACGCTCACCATCGCGGGCAATTCATTGAGGGCAAAGGATCTCAACGGCGTGTTCGAGGCGCTGGCGCTCGCGGGCACCAACGTCGACGACATCACCGGGTGGTTCGTGGGCAAGTACACGGCGCTCAACGTGCCGTCGGGGCGCTGTGAGCTGCCGACGGATCTGAGCCGCGTGTTGTCGGCAGGCAACGTGTTGAACTGGGCGGTGACCGCCGCGACCGACACGTTCCCCGCGCCGCGCTGGGTGTTCAGCGATACGCCGGCGTCCGATGATGAGATCGACGATGACGGCCTGGTGGCGATGGATTCTGCGGTGGGCTTCAGTCTTGGCACCACCACGCCGTTGTTCTTCGATCACACGAGGATGGATGCTGCGGGTTCCTCGCCCGGCTCGTGGTACCGCATCTTCGACTCACCAGTCGAAGCGGAGTGTCACGGCATGCAACATCAATGGAACATCGGACACTGGGCGCTGCGGAACTTCCAGAACGCGGGGCCCGTGCCGAGCCCGGCGCCGCTCAGCATCTTTCCGTAGGCGGCAGCGCTCAGGATCGCGATTGTCGCTCGAGGCGTTCGACAATCAGCAGCCCGAGCCGCGCTTCGTCAGCGCGTGCCCCAGCGCTCGTCACGTACGGTGACCAGGGCCCACGGCAGAATCCACTGCAGCATCACCACCGAGAACGCGGCGTAGAGCACGCCGTACACCCAGCGGAAGCTGCGCTCGAAGCGGAGGTAATAGGCAGCTGAGAACACCGCGCCCAGTGACATGGCCACAAGCGCGCGGCCCACGCCGTCGAGGCTGGTGTCGAACAGGCGTGGCAGCTCCATCACGGCGACCGCGACCAGCACGAAGCGCAGGTTCGAGACGAAGAACGTCACGATCGGTAGCAGGCGGTTGTTCTTCCGGTACCGCGTGAACATGAAGCGCGCGAACGAGAAGCCCTCGACGATGTAACTGCGATCCCACCGGAGAAACATGCGCGAGAGCTGCTGGTAGTTGGTGGGCACCAGCGTGTGCACGATCGCCGTGCGCTGGTAGACCGTGTCGAAGCCCTGCCGCAGCACGATGTTGGTCAGCGCCTGATCTTCACCGTGGTTCACCGGGCGGCCCAGGAAGCGCTGGTTTTCCCACTCGTCCATGAACGGCAAGATGATGTCTTTGCGGAAGGCCGAGAGCGCGCCGGGGCAGCAGGCGACCGCGCGGTAAACGGACTGCGCTGCGCGGCCGTAGTCGAAGGCGAGCGCGAACTGCACCTCGAGCATGCGGCTGATCGCCGTGTCCCGGTTGAGCACCGACACCCGGCCCGCCACGCCGCCGACCTGTTTGTCGGCCAGGAACGGCGCCACCATCTCGTGAATGGTGCTCGGGTTGATCTCGCTGTCGCTGTCGATGGTGATGACGATGGAGCCCGTGGCCGCTCGAAAGCCTGCGACCAGGGCCGAACGTTTGCCGCGGTTACCGACGAAGCGCACCAGGCGCACCAGATCGGGGAACTCCCGACGCAGGTGCTGCATGTAGAAGAAGGTGTCGTCGCGCGAGCCGTCGTCGACCACGATCACTTCGAGTTTGTCTTTGGGGTACGCACAGGCGGCCACCGAGCGGATCGACTGACCGACCATCGGGCCTTCGTTGAAGGCGGGGATGACGACGGTGACCTTCGGCCACTCGCAACCTTCGGGCGCACGGAAGACGCGGTAGCGCATCCACAACAGGCTGAGCAGCGCGGTGTAGACCGCCTGAATGACGGCGATCGCTCCGAACGGGTGCGAGGTGATCGCGATGATCCGCGAGACGTTGTCGGGCAGCTCGTACGACCAGCCCAGCCAGACCAGCGAGATGACCGCTCCAAAGAGAGGCGCGGCTCCGGCGAGCTGGCCGCCGAACTTGCGCAGGCGAACGCTCACTTGTCAGCCCTCGCAGGGGCTTTGAGGATCCGGCGGAGCACGCCGTCGGGCAACGAATAGGCCTCGGGTGAGGTCATGTCGCCGTGCGCTTCGAGCAGTCGCGACTCGGCCAGCAGCCGCACCATCACGCTCGCTGCTTCTTGCGCGCGGCGCTTGAGCTCTGCCGGGGCGAGGTGGGCCGTGAGGCCGGTGGCGGTGAAACGCTCCATGACTTGAGTCTCTACCAACCGCTGCAACGAAGCGACCGGCACCCGGGTTCCATCTGCAAGTGCGCGGAGCAACACGCCCGCCGAGCTGTCTGCCGGGGCGATTTCTGACTCAACCCAGACGCGCAGGGGCGACCCGGGGGTCTCTTCGCGGCGAATGGCTTCCAGCGCGCCTTCGATGCCGATGCGCACGGCCCCCAGCGCACCCTGGCGCGCGCGATCCGCGTCGTAGAGCTCGAGCACTGACGTGCCCAGCCGGCGCAGCAGCAACGGCACACCGTGCGATGCTTTGACCAACGCACCCAGCGCGTCGTCTTCGAACCGAATGCCCTGCCGCGAACCCAGGCCCCGCATCATGGAAAAGGCGGCGTCGTCATCGAGCGCCGGCACGCAGATGGAAGGGAATGCGCCCATCAACGACTGACCGCCCAGCGTCGAGAGCGGCGCCCAGAGCAGCGGGTGAAGCGCAGCGCAGAGCACCACGCTCGCGGTGCTGCCCGAGTGCGGAGAGGTCGGCTCAGAGAACGCACTGCGCAGCCGGCCGGTGAGCGTCGCCAGCACCTCGAGGGCGCGACCGAGCTTGTCGGGGGGCGCCGAGAGCAACTGCTCGACTTCATCCAACACCAACATCATCGGCGGGGGCGGCGTACCACTCGACGTGCCACACGCCGTCGCCAGCGCCCGCAACCACGTGGCGAGCGCGGGGGCATCGAGCGCGCCCGTGGGCATCGCGGGCACCGTCGCGGCGGGGAAACGAGCGGTAGCAGAGTCGGCCAGGCGCGTGACGAGCGTGCGCAAGATCGCCTCGACCGCGACCGCGGGCGTCTCGCCGTACGAGACCTCGTGATGAAAACCGGCGAGATCCACGTACGCCGAAGGACCCGTGGTGCGGCGGGCCACCTCGAGCGCGAGCGACGACTTACCGAAACGGCGCAGACCGGTGACCACCACCCAGTGACCCGCACGCGACTCGGTCAGCAGGCCGGCGACGAGGCGTTCACGGTTCCAGAACTGGCTCGAGCTGCGCACCGGCCCGCGGATCTCGAACGGGTTGCCACGCAGCGTGGTCTCTTCGACGAGGTCGAGCAGGTCTTCATCACGCGTGGCCCACGCAAGCCGTGACAGCGCGAGCGGCAACACCTGCACGGCACGCGTACCCCCACGAGCGGCCCAGTCGAGCGTGGCGCGAACCGCTCCGAGATCAGGCACGGCCGCATCGGGGTGCAGCAGGAACACCACGTGCACGTTCTCGCGCAGAGCCACCGCAGCCGCGTGATTCACGTCGGCTTCACGCAGGGCGGTCGGCGCCGCTGAGAGCACGGCGACCGCGTTGGTGCCCCAGCGCTCCCATGCGGGGGTCCTGGGCAGCCCGAGCGCGAGCAGGTCGAAGCGCTCGGGTATCAGGAACCGCCACGCATCCGGACTCACCTTGAGCCCGAGGCCCTCGAGGCTTTCCCGAATCGTGCGCATCGTGCCTGCAAAGGTGCGCCGCGCCCGCCGCACGCGCAGAAACCACAAGAAGATGATCGTCAGCCCGACCAGCGCGAGCGCGCCGCCCACGGTGAGGCGCTTGTGCCGATTCCACGATTCAGCCAACTCCGAGTTGATGTCGCAGTCGTAGCGGGTACCTGACTCGACACCCCTGCAGACCTCGCAGCGGGCCTTGCTCAAACCGAGCGCCTCGCAGGGCGGCTCCTGGCTGATGAAGTGGCGCACCCACGAGGTGTAGGGCTCGGCCCCCTCGAGGCGCGCCTTCTCGAGAGGCCTGGTGCCCGAAGGGTCGAGCCGCCACGGGGAAGCACTCACCGGCTCGCCTACGTCTTTGGCGATCGCCGCGAGCAACAGCAACGAGCTCTCGAAGCGGGTGCTGGTGCCTTGCCGCTCATCACAGGCGGTGCGCAGCTTGGTAACGGGGCTCTCGCTCTCGTCGTCGATGCGCACCTGCTCGGCGGGCGACTCGGGAATGTGGAGGGCCTGGCCGCTCCACATCATGGTCGCGATGCGCTGACAGGTCTGCCACTGCGGCGCGGGCTCGACGCGTGAGACTTCGTGCGCCCAGTTCGCGATGGTGGCCAGCATCTCGGGCCGCTCCACCGAACAGCCTTCGTTGTTCAACTGCTGCATCGCGCGCACTGCACGGCCGCAGCGGTCGACGCCATCGCCATCGCGGATGAACTTCGCGAAGTCATCCACCAGCGGGAGCGCCCGCGCATCGAGCGTCGAGGGCCTGGGCAACCGTGAAGCAACCCACGCGCGGTACGAGGGATCGCCCGCGGTGTCTGCGAGGAAGCAGCGGTGCAGCTTGGCGCGCGCCGCCGCGGAGAGCTCGGCCAACGTGGTGAGGCCCTTCTCTTTCCTGCTCACGGGGAAGTCTTGCAGCCACGCGCGCACGGTGTCGGCGCTCAGCGCGTCACACGGCGTGGC
This sequence comes from Archangium sp., assembly GCA_043737315.1. Lineage (GTDB taxonomy): Bacteria > Myxococcota > Myxococcia > Myxococcales > Myxococcaceae > Archangium_A. The sequence goes on along the minus strand of JAYTAT010000840.1, from coordinate 75 downwards.
CCACATCTCATCGATGCGTCTGCGGATGATCAGCGGACCTGTGTTGTCGAGCAGCTCGACCAGCTGGCGAGCGCG
>JAYTAT010000839.1:0-2923 GCA_043737315.1 Archangium sp. | reverse complement strand
CGGCGACGTTCCAGTCGGTCTCGCCATGCCTGATGATCCACAACGTCGTCATCGCCTGATGTTCGCAAAGTGGCCGTGCGAAGGCACGACCCGAGGTTCAAGAAGACGCTTGAGTTGAACCGCGCGCGAACTCGTGCAGGACTGAGGTCATGTCATCTCGTCTCGTGCTGCTGATCAGCGTTCTCTTCTGCAGCGCACTCGTGGGTTGCGCGCCCCCCAAGCCGAAGCCGGAGTGCACCGGCTGTCTGTCAGGCGGCAGTTGTGTCTCGGCAGCGGCTTCCACTTCGAGCCCCGCCGCGTGCGGTCTGGGCGGTCAGGTATGCGCCGTGTGCACGGTGAGCGAGCGCTGCAACAGCGGTGCGTGCGTGCCCATCGGAGGTATCGGCGGCGGGACAGGCGGCGGGACGGGCGGTTCGATGGGCGGCTCAGGCGGCGGCTCGTCGGGTGGCGGTACCGGAGGAGGCTCGGTGGGTGGCGGAAGCGGCGGTGGCGTGACGGGTGGCGGAAGCGGCGGCGGCGTGACGGGCGGCGGAAGCGGCGGTGGCATGACGGGCGGTGGAAGCGGCGGCGGCACGACGGGCGGAGGATCTGGCGGCGGTGGGGTCACGTGCACCAACGGGCTGATCTTCTGCAACGGCCGCTGCGTCGACGTGCGCATCGATGCCGCCAACTGCGGCCTCTGCGGCCGCGCGTGTGGCAACTCGCAAGTTTGCCAGGCCGGCGTGTGCACCAACGGCTCGATCAGCGGCGTCGTGTTTTCGGAAGTGAACCCCGGCCTCGCCACCATCGAGGTCTTCAACGGCGGCACCACGCCGGTGAACCTGCAGGGCTACTCGCTGCAATACACCCTGGGCGACGCAGGCTCGGGCGCGCTGGCGATTCCCGCCTACGATTTGCAACCGCAGGGCTTCGTCGTCTTCGGCGCGGGCTCCATCGATGCGGGGTTCCTGTCCACCGTCGCGGTGCCCCTGCGCACCACCGACTTCGCCTTGCGCTTGTTGAACGCGGGCGGCAGCGGCGTCGACTTCTTGCGCACGGGCAACTCGACGGTGCCGCCGCCGGTGGGCACCACCTGGATCGGCGCGAATACCATCAGCCCCACCGTCGCCACCTCGCAGTCGCTGGTGCGAGACCTCTTCGGCCCCGACAGCGACTCGGCCGTCGACTGGGGCCTCGCGCCCAACGCGTCTCCGCTGCGGTACTGCGCGCGGCCCAGCCTCTGCGGCACCTCGTGCACCGACGTCGAGAATGATCGCGCGAACTGCGGCGCCTGCAGCAACGCCTGCGCTGCGAGCCTGATCTGCCGCACCGGCAAGTGTGTCGCTGGCGGGGGCACGCTGCTCATCTCGGAGTACCGCCTCGACCCGATGCCGATGGTCGAGCTCTACAACCCCGGCAACAGCCCCGTGCCGCTGGCCGGCTACCGGGTGCAGGTGGCGAATACGAACACGTTCCTCTTCACCTTCCCCATGGGGCGCGTGCTCCAGCCCGGGCAGTTTCTGGTGCTCTACGCAGGCGTGGGCGTCGACGACAACTCGACCACCTACTCGGGCATGGCGCCCCCCGCAGGTTCGTTCACCGACACCTCGAACGTCACGCTCTTCGATGGCATGACCGCTCTCGATTTCGTGCGCTTCGGCATTTCGAGCGCGTTGCCGCCCGCGGGTATTTCCTGGTTCGGAGCGGGCCCCACCTATCCGCCGGTCTCTGCCGCTGACCTCTCGGTGCACCGCAAGCTCGACGTGCTCGACACCGACGATGCGCTCAACTGGCTCACCTTCAACCCGAGCACCGCGGGCTTCGCGTGTCAGGCGGGGCTCTCGTTGTGCAATGGCCGCTGCGTCAACCTGAGCAACAACCCGGCCAGCTGCGGCGCGTGCGGCGTCGCGTGCACCACACCTCAGGCGTGCGTGAACGGGGTCTGCGGCAGCGTGGGCTTCGTGGTGATCTCGCGGCTCTCGAACGTTTCACCCGAGCGCATCGAGGTGCACAACGGCACGGCGACCAGCACCTCGCTCGATCTGCATTCGCTTCAGTGGACCACCGAGTCTGGCGTCGACTCGTACAGCATTCCCATCGGCACCACGGTCGCATCGGGCGGCTACGTCTCGTTCGTCGAAGGCTCTGGCACCTCGAGCGCGAACACCCTCTTCATGAACAAGGCGATCAACTGGTCGACGGAGATCGCGGTCGCCCTCAAGTCACCCTCGAACACCGGCGTCGACTTCGTGCGCACGGGACCCTCGGTCACCGCGCCCCCCACCGGCACGACCTGGTCGGGTGTGAACACCCCCAATCCCTCCGATACCGCAGCCGAGGTACTGCAACGCAACGTGCTGTTGGCCGACAGCAACACCGCTGCCGAGTGGAGCCTTTCGCCCCCTCTCTTCGGCACCACCTGCGCTGCCAACTCGTCGGTCTGCGGCAGCGCGTGCGTGAACCTGAACACCTCGTCGTCGAGCTGCGGCAGCTGCGGCAACGTCTGCCCGCAGACGACCTGCGCCTCAGGTCAATGCACCAGGACGGTGGGCACCGGTGGAGGCGGCGGCGCCCTCAATAACGGACGCGTGCGGTTGATCCCCTCGGGCATGAGCCAGGTGGCTGGCCGGCTGGAGGTCTTCGCGAACGGAGGTTGGGGCCCGGTCTGCGACGACGGCTTTTCGCAGAACGGCGCGCGCGTGGTGTGCCGCGATCTCGGCTTCAGCGACGCGGTCTCCTGGTCGACCACCACCGGCATCACCGACGTATTCCTGCTCGACGACGTGGTCTGTGTCGGCACTGAGTCCACCTTGCTCAACTGCCCTCACTCGGCGATCGGCGTCGAGAACTGCACCGCGCCCGAGTCGATCCTGGTCACCTGCATGCCATGAAGGCGCTGCACCTCGGTCGGTGGTCTTTCGAAACCCAATCTCGAGACTCGCGA
>JAYTAT010000838.1:0-2925 GCA_043737315.1 Archangium sp. | reverse complement strand
ACGTCGGCCTCCTGCTCACCGCGGGCGAGGTTCGTGGCGATGCGCGCAGCGAGTGCACCGCAGGGCCGCTGGTGATGTTGTGGGCGGGCGACGCGCTGGCCGACAAGTTCTTCGAAGCGAAGGTGGGCGTGTCCGTCACGACCATCGAGCTCTACGACATCGACGAGGCCTTCTTTACTCAGGCCAAGCTCGACGCAGACGAGTCGACCAAGCGCCGCGAAGAGCGCACGAAGGATCGTGATCAGCGCGGCCCTTCTTCCGACAGCGAGACCAGCTTTCGTTCGGAGGCCGTGCAGGCCTCGTCGTCACAGGCTGACGCGGCGGGTTCGGTCACCATCCCCGAAGGCATCCCTTCGGTGCAGCAGGCCGAGGGCGCTGACGAAGAAGACGACGGAGAAGAAGGCGAAGAGGGTGAAGAAGGCGAAGAGGGTGCCGAGAAGGGGAGCGACCCTGCGGCGCCAGGTGCTCCGGGCGAGGGTAAACGCCGCCGCCGTCGCCGCCGTCGTCGTCGTGGTGGCGCCGTGGTCGCTGGCGCACCCACCGCTCCCGGTGGCGGGGCCCCTGCTGCTTCCGCTTCGGCCCCTGCCCCGGCGGCCGAAGAAGCGGCCCCTGCACCGACGCCTGCTGAACCGCCTGCTGAGCCGCCTGCTGAACCGCCTGCTCCGCCGTCCTCTGAGCCAGGCCCGACGACTTGAACGCTGCCGGCCGCAACGCCGCGTCTGTGGCGCTGCTGCTGGGAGCATTCGCCTGCTCGAAGTCGAGCAGGCCGTGGATCGAGCGGCTGGGGGTCGACACCTTCGAGGGCGGTGAGGTCGCCTCGCTCTCGAAGGATCAGTTGAAGCAACGCCTCACCAACCAGCTCGAGGCCGCGAAGTTCGTGCTGCCCAAAGCGGGTCAGAAGATCCCCGACGACGTGAAGCCATGGCGGCTGCAGCTGGCCGCCGGGTTGAGCGAGCCGGATCTCGATCGGCAGACCTCGTCGGTGGTGTTGGCGCTCGAGCTCCAGCACACCGGCAACTCAGAGCCGTTCGCGATCGACTCGCGCGTGACCGTCAAGGCCGCGCAGCGCAACGACGTCGAAGCCATGCAGAGCACCATTCGCGATGCACTCGACGAAGCGCTGGGCCGGGCGGTGCGTCAGGCCGCGGCGTTGATCGCGCTGGAAGAAGCCTCAGAGAGCACGCTCTCGAACAAGCTGAAAGACGCAGATCCCGCGGTGGCCGACGCCGCCGTGCGACTGCTGGTGCGCCGGCAGAACAAAGCCGCGCTGCCTGCGTTGCTCGAGCACCTCAAGACCGACGACCTCGACACCTTGCGCGGCGTCATCGGGATGCTGGTCGAGCTGCGCGCCCCCGAATCGGTCAACCCGCTGGTGGAAGCCGCCAGCCAGCGCGGCCCCGTCTTCGAGCGTGAGGTCGTCTTCGCGGTGGGCGCCATCGGCGGTGATGACGCCGAGGCGTACCTCGACCTCGTCGCCACCGGTCACGATGATCCCCTGCTCAAAGCCAGTGCGACCCAGGCGCTGCTCGAGCTGCGGCAGAAAAAGAAACCTCAGCCCCCCCCTGGAGAGCCCCGATGAACCGAATTCTTCTTCTCTGTGCGCTCGCCTTCGCTTCGTGCACTGCCGCTTCAAAGACCACCGCTCCCAGCAAGGCCGAGCCGACCGCCGGCGATTTCTACCCGTTGGCCATCGGCACCACCTGGTCGTACGAGGTGAAGCTGTTGGGTGCGACGCGCATGATCGACGTCACCACCCTGCGCAAAAACAGCGACGGCTTCGTGGAAGACTCCACGGGCGCGCAATTTTTGATCGATGATTTTGGGGTGCGTGACCAGAAACGGTACCTGCTGCGCAACCCCATCGCCGCCGGCACCAGGTGGACCAACGTGGTTTCCGTCTCTTCCGTCGAGGCCTATGAGATCACCGCTGCCAATCAGCCCTGCGATGCGCCGGCCGGAAATTGGGAGGGTTGCGTGGTGGTACAGAGCCGCAACCGGGTGGAAGAAGGCATTACGCTCGTCAACGAGATGACCTTCGCCCCGGGTGTAGGCATCGTGCGGCTTTCCACGGTGCTCGAATCGAATGGCAAGCACATCCCCCAATCGACTGTGGCCCTGATGCAGTTCAAGCCGCCTCAGGGTTGAAGGGTTTGGTCGGCAGAACTACCTTTCGGGTGTGGACGCGACCGAACTCTCGAATGAGGAGATGATCCTCTCCTTCCTGGCGGAAGGCGGAGACGACTTCATCTCTGGAGCCGCGCTCTCCGACAAACTTGGCCTCTCCCGCACCGCCGTGTGGAAGTACGTCGAACAGCTTCGCAAGTTGGGCTACCGCATCGATGCCCAGTCCGCGAAGGGCTACCGGCTGCTCGAGGTGCCCGATCGTCTTTCCACGCTGGAGGTCGGCCCGTTGCTCGCCACCCGCGATCTGGGGCGCACTCTGCACCACTACGAGAAGCTCGAGTCGACCAACGCCAAGGCCTTCGAGCTGGCGCAAGAAGGTGGCTCGCACGGAGAGGTGATCGTCACCGAGCACCAGACCGCCGGCAAAGGCCGCCGCGGCCGCAGCTGGGTATCACCTGCCGGCAAGAGCCTCGCGATGAGCGTCATTCTGCGCCCAGAGATCGCGCCGTCACGCGCCCCCGAGGTCACCCTGGTGGCCGCGGTCGCGCTCGCCGAGACGTTGCGAGACTCGGGCGTGCAGGCCGAAATCAAGTGGCCCAACGACGTGCAGATCGCGGGCAAGAAAGTGGCGGGCATTCTCACCGAGTTGAGCGCCGACGTAGAGCGGGTGCACTTCGTGGTCCTGGGCATCGGGGTGAACCTGAACGCAGAGCTCACCGACTTCCCCTCTGAAGTGGCGGAGCTTGCGACCTCGGTCAACCTCACCCGGCACAGCCCGATTCACCGCGCGCTCTTCACCGC
>JAYTAT010000837.1:0-1017 GCA_043737315.1 Archangium sp. | reverse complement strand
GTTGAGCGACTTCGCCACCACGGCCGGGTCGGCGCCGAGCTGGCCCTTCCACGCCGCGTTGGAGACCGCCTCGAGCGTCGCCATGCGGCCATCCCAGTACCAGCTGGTGTGGTAACCCAGGTTGAGCATCGTGGGGGCGTTGCGCTTGTTCATCGCGCCACCCACCTTCGCGTCGAGCGCCGCGCCCGAGGAATACGCCAGGGGGATCACGTGGCACTGCGCACACGCCATGCTGCCGTCCTTCGAGAGGCGCTTGTCGAAGAAGAGCTTCCAGCCGAGCTCGGCCTTCTCGGCGGTGGTCGGGTTGTCCGTCGAGGCTGCGACCTCGGGCAGACCCATGGGCGTCTTCGGAAGTTCGCGCGCCGCAGTCAGCTCGATCTTCGGAGCAGGCGGTTCAGGGGGAGGCGCGACCACCACCGGCGTCTCTTCGACGGGCTTCGCAGCGGGAGCCGGGGTCGGGGCGGTCTTGCAGGCCACCAACGTCAACACGAGCAGCAGTGACAGTGAGCGCATGCTCGCTTTCTGCACCCATGCGCGGCGCCGCGCACTGGAAAAACTTCAGAAGGAAACGCCCAGGCCCGCGGTCACGCGCTGCTCACCCAGCGGGATGATCTCGGCCGAGAGATCCAGACCGAGCGGCAGCCCCACCACGAAGCCGGCGCCGAGCTGCACGTGGTACGCGTCAGTGCCGATCGCGCTGCCGTAGAACACCGGCCCACCAAAGGCGCGCACCACCGCGTAGGGCGTGAACCGTTCGAACAAGGTCCACCCGGCGGCGAGGCCCCCGCGAAAGTCGATGGCCACGTAGTTCGAATCAGCCGCGCGCATCGCCGAGAGCGCGATCGAGCCGGAGAACTGCAGAAACGGCGTGTACGTGCCCTGCTCGAGCACGAGAACCGAGAGCGCCAGACTGCCCACGCCCCCTGGCTGCGTCGGCGCCCCCCCCAGCGTGCCGGCGAGCATCACGCCCGCAGCCCCGACCAACGTCACCTTCTCGGCCACCCGGTACTCGAGCGA
>JAYTAT010000836.1:0-7252 GCA_043737315.1 Archangium sp. | reverse complement strand
ATCGCGACGTGTCAGGCTTCGGGCAACCGAGCAGCAGCACCACGACGAGGAGAAAACCCTGATGTCGTCTCACGTGAGCGGGAGTAACACAGGGGCAGGGTGTCCTCCTCACTTCGTGGGGTCGACACCCCGCACTCATCGTGATCTCGGGCCCGTGTAATCCTTGACGATGTGGCACAGCGTTCGCTTTCATCTGAGGCAACCCATGCGTTCGATTCTCTTTGTGGTTTCTGCGCTCGTTTCAATCAGCGCCCTTGATGCGTTTGCAGCACCGAAGAAAAGGTCAGCGCCAGCGGCCAGGAAGTCTCCACCAAGTGTGCCGTCTGCGCCGACCGCAGCTGAGCCCTCGGCCCCGGCGGCTTCGTCGGACTCTGGTGCAGGCCCGGCCGTGCGTGGCCCAACCCGCATCGACTTCGATGACCGGTTGATCCAGGGCCAGTCGAACAAGTCGGGCGCGGTCTATCTCTACGACCGCAAAGAATTGAAGATCCGCTCGATGATCAAGAAGCGCGAAAACTTCCGCGACGAGATCGTCGGCTCGCTGTACGACACTTGAGCGACTCCGTTCTTCATCCTCGCGCTGCACGAAGGAGCCTTACTTGAGCGGACAACCGGCCGTGCTTCAGGTCGTCATCATGCGCGACGGTCTGCTCGTCGGCACCGAGGTCTTCGTGCCCGGGCAGTACACCCTGGGTTCAGGTGACGGGGCAGACCTTCGTCTCGACGACGCCAGCGTGGGCGCCAGCCACGCCTTCCTCTATTTTCAGAACGGCCGTGCAGCGATTCAAGACGGTGGCTCGGGCGCCACCTTCGTCAATGGTCACAAGGTCACCGCCTGTGAAGTGCGCCCCGTCGATGAGATCGCCTGCGGGCCGTTCACCCTGAAGATCCGTGTGATGGGCCAGAAGCCCGCCACCAAGGCCGCGCCGCCCGCGAACATCGGTGCGCTGCTCGGTGGGCCCGCGGCGCCGCCTATTCAGCAGCAGGCGACCCGGCCCGCGCCCCCTGCGCCCGTGCAGGCACAGCGCCCTGCCGCGGTGCCGGCCGCTGCGGCGAGGCCCCAGCCGCCTGCCACCGTGGTGAGCAACCGGCGCATGAACGCGGCTCCACAATCAGAGCCCGTCGCGGCGCGCGCTTCGCATCTGCGCCCGGTGCCGGTCGAAGAAACCGAGTCGTTGACTGAGAGCGTCATGCTCGGCGCCGAGCTGCTCATGCCCACCAACCCGCGCCACGCGACGGTGGAGACCGGCGACGAGATGTTCACGGTGCCGCTCTCGCCCGCGGCGACCGTGCAGCCCCGCGCCCACGCGGCACCGCAGGCCCCTGCGCACGGCAAACACGCAAAGAGCCACGCGCCCAACCGCGCCGCGTCGGTGCCCTACTCGCCCGGCGTGCCGTCGGCGTCGGAAGGCAAGGGCAAGCCGAACCTCTTCGTCGAGCTCTACTGGGGCGATACGCGCAAGTATTCCAACGCGTACAAGACCATCGACCCCAAGAAGAAGTTGATCGCGCGCGAAGACGATCTCGCGCCGCTGCCTCTTTACGGCTTCCCCATCAAGGGTGACTTCGTCTTCGCCGAGCAGAAGGCCGATCTCTTCCGCGTGTTCGTGCCCCCCGAAGCGGCCGTCGAACGGCGCGCGCAAGACGGCAAGTTCTACCCGGTACAGCTCGAGACCCTCGAGCAGTCGCCTGACTCGCGCCGTTGCATCACGCTGGGCACCGGTCACGCCGTACGCTTCTCCACCGGGCGCGACGTGATGCTGATGGCGTACGTGCAGCCCGCCATTCCCAAGCCGTTCATGAACCCCCTCAAGGGCCTGCCGTGGCTGGCGATGGCGGTGCTCTCGCTGTTCATGACCGCGTTTGGTGTCTTCGTCTTCTACTTCGCCGAGCTGCCCGTCGACGCCGACTTCCAGGCCAGGGGCATCAACCCCGTCGCGGTGAAGTTGATCGCGCCGCCCAAACCCGAAGAGAAGAAGAAGCTCGAGAAGAAACTCGAGAAGATGAAGAAGGCCGAGAAGAAGCCAGAGGTCGCCAAGAAGGTCGAGAAGGAACAGCCCAAGCAGGTCGTTCCGCAGGAGACCAAGAAGGCGCTCAAGAGCATCGAGAAGCTCGCCGCCGCAGGGCCCGCGATGAAGGACTTGCTGGCCGCGGTCGACAAGCTCGGCTCGGGCCCCGGGGCGAAGAACGCCAAGAACGACTTCAAGCTCTCGGGTCTCATCGGCAAGGCACCCATCGCCAACGCGGGCATCGGTACCTTTGGCCTGGGTGGTGGCGGCGCGGGCGGCATGGGCATCAAGGGTGCTGAGCTGCTGCGTGGCAAGGGAGGTGGCGGCATCGGTGCGCTGGGCGCCGGCAACATCGGCAAGGGCTCCGTGGCGGGCACGGTCACGCGCGCCTCGACTCGCTCGATCGGCGCGCAGGGCACCATCGACAAGGAGGCGGTCGCCAAGGTGATCAACTCGCACCTCCACGAAGTCTCCAGCTGCTACGAGCGCGCGCTGCTCAAGACGCCTGGCCTCGCCGGCAAGATCGTTCTCGAGTGGCAGATCACCACCACCGGCAGCGTCGGCTACGCGAAGACGAAGTCGTCGAGCATGCAGAGCGCCGCCGTCGAGAGCTGCATCCTCACGTCGCTGAAGACCTGGCGCTTCCCGGTGGCCAAGGGCGCTGGCGTCGTCATCACGTATCCGTTCATGTTCAACAGCGTCGGATATTGAGCGGTTTCTTCGACGCTGCTGACATTTCGGCTTGAAATCACTGCGACCAGCGACTTGCATCCGCGCGGTCGTCATTTCCACGACTCGCGCATCGCGCGGGAGGGGTAGACGTGCTGAGAGCATTCATTGGGTTGTGTCTGTTGGCTTCACCGGTCGCGCTGGCGCAAACGGAGGACCTCGAAAATCCCGGTACGGTCAGCGCGGTTCAGGAGCGCGCCTATCGGCTGCAGCATGAGCTGGATCTCTCGATCGGCGTTTTGCCCCTCGATGCCTTCTACAAAGGTCTCTATGCGCAGGTCAGCTACACCGCGCACTTCTCTGACAGCTTCGCCTGGCAGGTCGGCCGCGCGGCCTACGCGTACGCCGCGAAGACCGGCCTGCGTGAGCAGCTCGAGCGCGACTTTGCCGTGTTGCCCACCGCTTTCGAAGAGGTGCAGTTCTTCTTCGGCACCGACCTCATCTGGAAGCCGTTCTACGGAAAGTTCTCGGTGCTCAACAAGTCGGTGGTGCACGCCGAAGTGTTCCTGCTGCTGGGCGCTACGCTCTTCAAGTTCACCAACGCCTTCCGGCCGGGCGTGAACCTCGGCGGCGGCATTCGCATCTTCCTGTCGCGCTACGTCAGCTTCAGGCTCGACGTGACGAACAACGTGGTGATCCCCATCGGCGGCGGCTCGACCAACCTCACCAACGTGATGACGATGACCCTTTCGCTGGGCATCAACTTCGGCGCCACCGAGTGAGCGAGCGCCCGTTCATGAAACGTCTTCTCGTCTATTTTCTGCTCGGCTCGGCGGCGGCTTTCGCCCAGGAGCCTTCCGCGGCCGCCATGCTCGCTGATGCGGGGGTCGGTGACGCTGCGGCCGCTGCTGCAGCGGCGGCCCCTTCAGGTGGGGGTGCTGCGACGACCACCGCGCCCAGGAAAATCGATCCCAGGATCTTCGACTCGGCGCTCAACGACTATTTCACCGGCCACCCCAAGGACGCCGCGCCCAAGCTGTTCGACTACACCGAGAACCTGCCGTCGACCGACGAGAACTACGCGTGGGCTCAGTTCTTCCTCGCCAAGTCGCTCATCGAGATAAACCTGCGTCACGCCGGTGCCGTCTACCTGGCGCGCATCGCCCGCGAACGCACCAACCCCGCGGTGCTCCCCAAGGCGCTCGAAGAGCTGCAGAAGCTCACCGACCTCCCGCACGACGAGGTGATGATCGACGAGCAGGTGTTCGGCGCGCTCGACCTCGGCTTTCTGCCTGAAGAGGTCGCTGGCTACGCGCATTACCAGCAGGGCCTGGTCGACCTTCGCGTCGGCAACGAGCGCTGGGCCACCACGCACTTTTCCAAGCTGCCCGAAGGCTCTGCTGAAGCGAGCCGCGCGAAGTACGCCATGCTGGTCACCCGGCTGCGCACCGCCAAACGCGACATTCCCAAGGAAATGGTCGACCAGTTCTTCGAGCTGGCCAAAGACGCGAAGCTGACGCTGGAGGCACGCAACGACGCGGTGCTCGCCGTCGCCCGCCTTCGGTACGAGCAGCAAGACTTCGCGGGCGCGCTCGAGGCCTACGGCCTGGTGAAGCTGCCCGAGCTCGATACCGGCCGGGCCACCCTCTATCTGGAAGAAGCGTGGACGCGGTACCAGCTGGGCCAGGTGCACGCGGCGATGGGTCTGCTCACCACGCTCGATGCCCCCTCGTTCCGCGAGGAGTTCCTGCCCGACAAGTACCTGCTCAAGGCGCTCATCTACCGCGACCTCTGCCACTACCTGCCCGCCAAGCGTTCGGCCAAAGAGCTGACGCGCAAGTACGCCGACTCGCTCGAGGCGGTACGCGAGCGTGAAGACCTCACAAAAGATCCCCGGCTGCTGCGGGCGGCCTCGGCGCGCGGCAATACCAAACGCGCGAAGAAGTTCCTCGAAGCGCTCGACCTCGAAGGTGAACAGCTCGGCCGCTACGCCGGCACGTTCGGCGATCGCATGTTCGGCTACATGACCCGGCTCTACGATCTGTCGCGCGCCGAAGGTCAGCGCGTCTACACCGAGCGCCTCAACGAATCGGTGCGCGTCGAGGCAGACAAGCTGCTGCGCGCCGCCGAGCAAGTGCGTTTGATGGAATACGAAGTAGGCCTCAAGCTCTACGAGCGCGTGAAGCGTGGCTCGAAGCTGGTGGCCCTGATCGAAGAAGAACCGCTCAAGCCCGAGCAGGTCGCCTTCAAGTTCGTCGACGAGTACTGGAACGACGAGCTGCGCGACTTCCGGTTCTCCCTCAAGTCCCGTTGTATCGAGGAGACGGCCCGATGATGGCGTTGGTGTTGGCCGTGGCGCTGTCGCAGGCGCCCAACTCGACCCTGGAAAATCCTCTTCTCACCAAGGCGCGTGAGAAGACCGAGCTCATCGAAAAGCTGCGCCGCGACATCTTCAAGGTCGACCGGAGCATCGGTGAGACCGACAAGCTGATCGCCCGCAGCCGCAACGCGCCCTACCTGCCCGACCTCCAGTTCCGCCTGGCAGAGCTCTACGTCGAGAAGAGCCGCTACGTGTATTACCTGCAGGCCGAGACGCGGCCCGAGGGCATCAAGGGCGCGATGGTTTCGCCCGAGACCAAGCTGCTCAAGCAGAAGGCGATTCAGATCTACACGCGCGTGCTGCGCGAGTTCCCCGACTTCAAAGACGCCGACAAGCTCACCTTCTACCTGGCGCACGAACAGCGCGAGCTGGGTGAGTTCGACGCGATGCTCAGGACCCAGGGCGATCTCATTCGCAAGTACCCCAGCTCGCCCCTGCGCCTCGACGCCGAGCAGATCCTCGGTGACTACTGGTTCGACAAGGCCGACTTGAAGCAGGCCGAAGAGCACTACCGCGCCATTCTCGATGCGCCGCCTTCGCCGGTACACGACCTCGCTCGCTACAAAATGGGGTGGATTCGCATCAACCAGGCCAACCACGCCGAAGCGGTGACCTTCTTCGAGGCGGCCGCGGCCAGCGCGCCCCTGCCCGGCGTCGACGTCGCCAAGGCGTTGTCCGTCAAGCGTGAGGCCCTGCTCGATCTCGTCTACTCGTACACCGAAGCGCGGCCTGCCAAGGGCGCCATTCAGTACTTCGAGAAGCTCTCCGACTCGCGCGCCACGTTCTCACTGGCGCTCGACAAGCTGGGCAACCGCTACTTCATCAAGCAGCAGTACGAGTACGCCATTCCCGCGCTGCGCAAGCTGCTCGAGATTCAGCCCGACCCCGAGCTCGAGGTGGAGCGCGTGGAGAAGCTGTACGACTCGCTCAAGGCCTCCAAGGGCAAGGTGCAGCCCAAGCCGGAAGACGTGATGTACCTCGTGCGCGCGGCGGTGCAGATCAAGACCGACCCGGCGCGTGACGAGGTGGCGCGCAAGAAGGTGCTGGTCGAGTTGGAAGAAATGGGGCGCGACCTGTCGACCATCGTGCACGTGCAGGCGCAGAAGAAGGAAGACAAGGCGCTCTACCTGGAGGCCGCGGCTTCCTACGAGAAGTACCTCGCGCTCTTCCGCCCCAAACAGTACGCGACGGTGATGATGCAGAACCGGGCCGACGCGCTGTTCGCGGCCAAGCGGTTTCCCGAAGCGGCTCGTCAGTTCGAAGAGCTCGCGCGGTACCTCGACTCCACCCGGGTGAGCAAAGAGAGCAAGGAAGGCGCGAAGTCAGACCCCAACAAGCTCGACGTCACCAAGGACGCCAAGGCCCCTTTGGCGAAGGACTCCAAGGCCGCCGCGGTCGCTTCGGTCACCAACACCGCGGGTACCAAGACCATCGGCGGCGGGATGAAGACGCACGACGAGGCGCTCTACGGCGCGTTGCTGGCGCACTACTCGTCGCTCAAGCCCGGCGAAGTGGAGCGGCTCAACGCGTTCGAAGTCTCTGATTCGCGCCAGGCCCTCAAGCTGCTCGGCGCGCAGTACCTGGGCCGCTACCCCAAGAGCGAGCACGCGCTCGAGGTGAAGTTCAACATCGCCCGCGCCTATTACGAAGACGGCGACTACAAGAAATCAGCCGAGCTCTTCAAAGAGTTCGCGATCAACCACTCCGACAACAAAGACGCGCCGGTGGCCGGCAACCTGGCCTTCGACTCGTTGCGGCAGTTGAACGACTTCAAGGCGATCGACGAGTACGGCAAGGCCTTCCTCGCCGCGAACCTGCCCCCCGCGTTCAAGAGCGACGTGCAGAAGATCCTCATGCAGTCGAAGAGCGAGGCGCTGGGCGAGCTGGCCCTCAAGTCATCCGAGGCGACGGGCGACGTGATCACCGGCCTGCTGCAGGTGGCCGACGAGAACAAGGGCCAGGAAATCGGCGAGAAGGCGCTCTACGGCGCATTTGCGGCCGCGCGTGAAAAGCGCGACCTGCGTCGTGAGCGCGAGATCGGCGATCGGTTGATCAAGGAGTACGCGAAGTCTCAGTACATCTCTGACGTGATGCTGACCCTCGGCCGCCACGCTGCCGAAGCGGGGCGTTTCCAGGATGCGGCTGCCTACTTCGAGCAGATGGGCCGCCAGTTCGCGGGCGACTCCACCGGGCT